>JAUUYV010000044.1 GCA_030590275.1 Porticoccaceae bacterium | reverse complement strand
GGGCGCTGCCAATTCCATCAAACGACTCAGCGCCGTATCCGATTTCGCCTCTTGCCAGACACCAAGCCCTGCGTTAGCCAGGAGAATAAAAAGAATGGTGATTGGCTCAAGAGGTAAACCATGCATTCCTTCCATCACCCATATCGCAACGCCAAACGCCAAGGCGAAAAGCAAAATATAGATCAGCGGATTTTTGAACTGCCGCAATAACTTTGCGACAAAGCTCTCGGTCTCGACTTCCGGCAAAGCATTCGGACCGTATTGCTGTTGACGTAAAATCGCCTCGTCGCTGCTTAAACCCTGGCCCCGTGGTGACATGCTCGTGTAGTGTTCCATAAACTCGTCTATCGACCCAATAATGAAATCATTCAGATCAATCTTGTTTAAATGATGTGGAATGGGGTTAAGGGAGTCGAAGCCCTGTTGTTATTAAAGCTGTAATTTATCTAGCTCTTCCCGAGTCTTTTCCAGCAGGGTTTCTAGATTAATCTGCCGTATCATCCGTCCCCGTTCCACATAAATATGCTTGATAAAATAACCACCTTTATCCTTGATCTGGGCCTGAAACTCGTCAATATACTTTGCCCTAAAACTGCTATTGAAGGTGGTGAAAAGCACAACATTTTTATCGGCAAAGTCATGGTTATGGACAAACTGCCAGACTGGCGGCGCTGGGCTATACCACCAGATCGGTGAGCCGATAAAGATGGTCTGGTATGGCGATAAATCGAGATTTTCCGGAGTGATTGCGGCGTGTTTAGACCGTGAATCTTTTACTGCATTGACCAGGCCACTAAGGCCGGGGCGGTAGTCAGTGGCGTCCAGATGCACCAGTGTGGCCTGCTTGTATGTTGCGATTTCCTTCGCCATCCGTTCCGTATTGCCGGAACGGGAAAAATAGATCACCAGGGTCTTACTACCAGCGTTGGGCATCGCATTGACTATCGTTTTGTCATTCGCCAATTCGGCTTTGCGTTCGGCACTGCCTTTGAATGGCTCTTTTTCTGCAGCAAAAATATGACTGGCGGGTGTTATAGCAGCTAGAAGCACCAAACCGATAATCATTGCTGCTACTTTTATAGATGTGCCTTTTTTGAAGCTACCTTTTTTAAACTTGCCTCGTTTCTTTGGTACGAGCATATTGATGGCTACGTGTTGGTAAATAAACTCACAAGCTGGCTAAGGTGTTAATTCTTCTGAATAATCGCGGTCTATTCAAACCAGGGAGCGCTGCCCACCATCAATGACCAGAGTTTCTCCGGTGACAAAGCCTGCTTTGTTGGTAGCAAGAAAAGCCACAAAGCGGCCGATTTCCTCAGCCTCGCCAAAACGTTTCATAGGAATGCGCGATACCACGAGCTTTTCTACCTCGGTGCCACCAAAGGCATTGGCTACCATGTCGGTGCGCACAAAACCCGGTGCCACCCCCAATACACGGATACCATCTTTCACCCACTCCCGAGCCAGGGCTCGGGTCATGCCTTCCAACCCGGCTTTCGACGTACAGTAAGGCGAATTGTTAGCTACGCCCTGCGCAGCATAAACAGAACTGATATTGATGATCACGCCACCACCCTGCTCCTTCATGACCGGCTGCACGGCGCGTGACAGCACATAAGGCGCGACCAGATTAACCTCAAGCACCTCGCGAAAACGTTGCGGCGAGATTTTGCTCGCCGGGGCGCCTTCAGTAATGCCGGCATTATTAACCAGTACGTCGATACGGCCATGTTGCGTGACGATTTCGCTGACCAGGTTTTCAAGATCCTGATCGGAGCTCACGTCACCCTGGTGGATGCTGGCCGTGCCGCCATCTGCTTCGATCAGCGTTGCGGTTTCCTGTAACTTTTCGCGATCTCTAGCAAAGCACGCGACATTAAATCCCTGTTCGGCCAGCGCCAAAGCAATTGCGCGGCCAATTCCTCGGCTCGCTCCGGTGACCAGTGCTGTCTGTTTCATAAGTAGTTTTCTTTAAAATGGCTTGCAACGGGCGCGAACTAGCGATGTCCCTATCGCTTCATGCATGACCCATTTTCACAGGACTATTTTTACAGGCCTAGTTCACAGGCCTACTTTGTGTAGGGGTTCTGCAGACCAGCCCCCAAAGTTTGAGGAACCATGCGCTCGAGTTGATCCTGTGTCCATACTTCGTCCGTAAAAATGGTTCGCTCTTTTGCCGGCAGCGAGACCAGTGAGATCTCACCAGCGCCCACGATAAAGTCGCGCCCGGTGATATTACTCGCTGCATCGGTGCATAAAAATGCCACCATCGGAGCAACAAACTCAGGTATAAACGTTTCTGGGCGAGTGGTCATGACTTGCAGAATGTCCTGCATAAACTGGGGTAGTACCGAGGTACCGGTAATCATTGCATCCAACGCTTCTTCCATATCGACGGCTTCAGCCATTCGCGTGTTGGCACGGGGGCGAATCGCATTGACAGTGACTCCGAAAGGACCGAGTTCCAACGCTAAGCCGCGTGTTAAACCAGCAACTCCTTCCTTGGCGGCCGAGTAGTTGGAGGATGGAAAACCACCAATACCCGATTCGGAGGCGGTATTCACAATACGCCCACTTCCCTGATGTTTGAAAACTTGTACCGCGGCCCGAGTCACGGTGAAATGGCCTTTTAAATGAACGGCGATAACGTCGTCCCATTCTGCTTCTGTCATTTCCCAGATCGGGCTATTTCGCAGTGTACCGGCGTTATTAACGACAATGTCGATGCCGCCAAAATGATCGAGCGCCTGCTGAACCATGGCTTCGCCATCCTTGATGGAAGTCACGTTGCCATAGTTGGCAACGGCATCACCCCCGGCGGCTTTAATTTCCTTTACCACGTCGTCCGCCGGACTCTCGTCCGTCCCCTGTCCGCTAACATCTCCCCCCAGATCATTAACGACGACTTTGGCGCCCTCCGCCGCCAATGCCAGGGCTTCGGCTCGGCCCATTCCGCGCCCGGCACCCGTTACAATTGCTACTTTACCTTCTAGTCGATCACTCATTATTTTCTCCTTTATGTTTTATTGTGTTCTATCGTTTTAAAGTTATTAGGAACGGTTTATTAGGAACCATGTTCTTTTGTACCCTGATTAAGCTGGGACATCAATCTTCTTTCCCTTTCCTCTATGTACTATCACCAGATGGGGAAATAAAAGCCATCGGCATATTTTTATTTTAGGTGGTCACCATAGATAGGTTAACGACTCTGTAGTTTGCAAACGAGCGGTTTTGTCTATGGGCCACATTAGCACTTGTGTCCACCTGTGATAAAAAAATGATTATTTTGTGACTCCCCTGTGAGCCGAGAAGGTCATTGTCGCTCCTGAGTCTGTCGCATGCTGCGTTCAGACCACGTTTTGGTAACGAGGAGAAATAGACAATGAAAAAAACACTTCCAGGTTTAGCGCTGTTGTCGGCGTTTGCTACCAGTACAGTGTCTGAATCAACCGTCCAGATCATGGCTGGTCAGCAGGAAACTGAACAGCTTTTGACATCGGTAGATACTGGGTAAGTAGAGATAAGTGATAAGTGATAAGTGATAAGTGATAAGTGATAAGAAAGGTGCCGATAAAACTACTCAAGGAAAATACGCCCGGCATTAGGGCAAGATGTATTGTGACGGTAATGATGGTTGTCGACCATTTGGCCAGGAACCCACCGCGCCGTTCACCCGTTCTACTCAGTTGACGGGTCGCCTGGAACCCAGTCTCGACATGTTTGTGCTAACCATCAGTGCCAATCCACAACTAGCCGCCACCGTACTGCCGTTTATGGAACACTATGGCCACCTTGCTCGCGGTTAATGTCACACCGGATGGTTTGCCCGGCCTACGAGCTGGTAATGTGATCCTTAGTTGCAGCGAAAAAGTAGTTAGTTCGCCAAGAAAAATCATGCAGATATTGATGAGTTTTGAGCGGGGTGATTCCGTGAACCTAACGGTGATGCGTGATCAGAAAGTTGTGGATGTCACAGTGCAGTTATCCCAGAGCGTCGCGGGTTTGGGTTATTAGGCGATTTGCCTGCTGGTTATATTACTCAATGACAGGGATAGTACTCCTTAACCTATAATCTTGACTAATATGTGCGGTGTCATGATTCGTTTAGCTTAGGCCGTAACTGTCGCGGCGAGCGAGGAAGGTTTCAACATCCACCGCCATCGATAGTACATCGTGAACTTTACCTTCTCGGTCTTTAACTTCATTCTCGAGAAGAGCCTCGGGGCGAAAACCTAGCTCCTGAAACAGTTTGCGAGCACCCGTTTGATCCAGAGTCATGCGGGCATATATTTTTTCGATATTTTTATCTAATGCGAGTCGAAAAAGTTCGCGTATTATAATTCGTCCTATTCCGGTTTCTCTACACTCAGCGCCAACCATAATGCGCAATTCTGCAACGTGGCGAGACCAGTCAATATCTCCCTGGCTAAGGGTGCCGTAACCAACAATGTTATCGTCGATTGAAACGATAATAGTAATGTTGGCACCGGTTTCAATTTTTTTAACCCATGATTCGACCACTTTAGGCTGAAGAATATCTCTGCGCAGGAACATTAAATCATGCGCGGGCAGGGTTTTTGCAAAAGCCAGCATGTCTGTTGAATCTTGTGCAGACATAAGGTGCAGAGAGGCTTTGCCATTTCTTAGTTCAATTTCTTTGGGGAATGTTTCCAAAATTTACTCTCCAACAACAATGTTCTATAAAATTATGATGTAAAGGTGGTTGATGGCCGCTACAGCGATCTTTCAGCGAGCCATTCGGCGACCTGTGGCCATAGTCGAAAAACGGCATTACCACCAGCAATTAAGCTAACATGACCGCCTTTGAGGGAAATCTCGGATTTGTCTTCACTGCCGACCAGGTGGATTAATTCTTTAGATGCCGCAGTGGGCACAATATGGTCGTGGACGGCGGTGATATGGAGAAAATTGGCAAGAATATTTTCCAGCTTTACTTCAGTACCGCTAATCTCCATTTGCCCCTTCACTAATTTATTATCCCGCAAAAAATCTCGGAAGAGCTGTCGAGCGGCCTCGCCCGCCATGGGAACCTGGTCTGCTGTCCAGCGCTCAAAGCGATAATGCGCCTCAAGAAATTTATCGTTACTCACGTTGTCGAGTAACTGCATGCGACCAGCAGTTTTTTGCAGGGGTCTCAAAGACTGCATCATCGTGTCGAGCATTTCCCCTGGGATGTTACCAAGCTCATCAACGATCAGATCAATATCAAAGGCTTGGTTGTCGGCCCAGCTTTTATATAGCGGCATACCTTCAGTATTTACGGGGGTGGCAATGGCAACCAGGTTATTGATGTTTTTGTCGGGGTGGAGCGCAGCATAAAGAGATGCGATAACTCCGCCGAGGCAATAGCCTATCAGAGATACTTCTTCCTCGCCGCAGTCCTCGGCAACCTTTTCCAGGCAGTCCGGAAGGAAGTCGTCAACGTAGTCGTCAAAGGACAGATGTTTGTGCTCTTTTCTGGGCGAGCCCCAATCAACGAGGTAGACGTCAAAGCCCTGTCCAACCAGGTATTCGACAAAGCTTTGCCCGGGTGCCAAATCGACGATGTAGTAACGATTGAGAAGCGACATTACTAGTACTATTGGCACCCGATAGATTTCGTCACTGACCGGATGGTAATGGTAGAGCTTCATTGTGCCACGGGAATAAATAATGTCTTTTGGTGTTACGCCCAGATCCAGGGCGAGGCCATCGAGGTGTTTTAGGCCATCTATGTTGCGTGACAGTACTTTTTCGACGGCCCGCTGGATTTTATCGTCAACATCGCTTTGGCTGCTCATCTGACTCCGCCTACTTGTCGTCGGCCTTAGTGGCCTGGTCCTGCTTACTTGCTGTCTTTGTCACTGTTTTTTTTGCCTGGGGCTTGCGGGTTCTTTTTGGCTTGGCAGGTGCGGCAGCTGGCTGCTGTCCTGTTGTGGCTAGTTGTTTTTTAAGCTGATGAATTTCAGCGGTCAGCGTTGACAGCGCATCCTCGACCCCGGCAAGTCTGTCCTCGACACCGAGCACATCAGCCCGAGATGGCAAGTTCATCGCGGCCAGCTGCTGTCCTATCATTTCCGTAAACATATTTTGGGCGTGGAGCCATTCCTGAAAATAATGACCGAACATCTTGCTTGATTTCTCGTCAGCCATTATGTCGGTCAGTGCTTCACTCCATTGTTTCTCAGACTTCTGGATCCACTCACGCCACATTTTCATGGGTTCGATAAAACTGTTGTCTCTATCCTGGCTCATGTCATTTTCCTCACCACGCTTAGTGGGCCTGTTAGTGTCTTCGAATTATTGCTGTTATTTAGGGTTCTACTCAGGGCTCTACGTTTGTTTCTTTACCGTTGGATGATTTATCACCTGACTCGCTTACATCTTCAGCCACTTTCATAAAGCTATTGAGAGCAGTCTTGTGCATGTCCAGTAAGGTAAACCAGTTGGAAAGGAACAGTGAGCCGGTTTTAGTCAGGCTGTAAATCCTGCGTGCCGGCCCGTCTGATGAGGTGTCCCACAGAGATGAAATTAGCCCGGTTTTTTCCATCTGGCGCAAGGTCCGGTATAGCGTGCCACTGTTGTAACCACCGTAACCCGCTTCTTCCAGTTTTTTAGCCAGCTCATAACCGTAGCCTGACCAGTTTTTAAGCAGGGCTAGTAAATGTGCTGTGAGCATTTCACTGGGGATTTTTGTACCCGGTGTTGTTTTGTTTTCGGCCATGAGGGGCTCCTTTTATAGGACTAGCACACACTAGATGCAAATCGCACATATTTAATGCTTGACACTATATGCAAGTTGCACTTAAATGGCAAGCGTATCTTGATGCTGTTTTTCGTCTTCAGGATACATTAGCTCTCGAGCATGGGATCTCATACAGGACAGGAGGTCTCAAGTATATTTTGTAAAATCAATCAATTACATTCACCTTACCTAAGGAACTGTTATGACCGAATCTAAAGCTAACACTACCAAAGCTCGCCCATCGACTAAATCAGCAAAAGCTGAAGCAGGCGCGTCTTCAGAAGTTCAGAGCTATATTGATACTCTCATTGAAAACCAGAAAGTTGTCAGTGGCGCGTTTAAGAGCGCACGTGAGCGCAACGTTCGCTTGAGCGATTCTCTCAGTAAGCGCATTGCTGATAATCAGGCTAATGCCCTTGAGCTGGCCAAAAAACTCGCCGCTAGCCCTAAAGATTATCAGGGCAACATGGGTCTTGTACTGGAATCACTGACCCAGTCACAGGCTGAGGCATTTGAAGTCTTTAAGGCTATGGTGAGTGAGAAGCGTGATATGTCTGATGCTTTTAACAATACAGCTAAATCCCTTTTTGAGGGTACGCGTAATTCATCAAAAGCGGCGCTTAATCTGTACCGTTCATGGGGATTTGAAAACCCAATGACTGGGTTGGTTAAGCAGTCTATCGAAAATGCAAAACAAGCTGCTGAGAAAATGACCAGATCTGTTGCTTAGCCAGAACGCTAACAACGGTGGGTCTGTAGTTCTGGGCCACCCTCGTTTTGTTCAATTGTAAATTGCAGTAGTATGCTCGGCTGTTTAGTGGACGAGCTGCGGGATTTGCGCATTAGGACTAGATTATGAGTGGAAGTAATACTAGCCATGTTATGGAGGAACTTCTCGATCATCTTAAAGATGATAGTGAAGACGGCCCTTTTGCTCATGACCCGTCTATTGAATCGACGCTTACGCCAATTTGGCGCGAGGCTATTTTTCCTACTGAGTTCGCGGCGCTGTACTGTCATCCCGTTTTTTGGGGCCGCGGTGTAGAGCGTGGGAATGGAGAGCCCGTACTGGTGATCCCCGGGTTTATCGCCAATGATCTTATTATGTTGCCGATGCGCCAATGGATGCGTCGAATTGGTTACCAGCCCCATGCGGCGAATATCCACTGGAATACCAACTGCCCCGAAAAAACTGCGACCAGGTTGATCCGTCAAGTAGAGAGCATTCATCGTAAGACCGGAGATAAAGTGATTCTGGTGGGCCATAGTCTGGGTGGATTGCTAGCTAAATCAGTAGTGCAGAAAATTCCGGAGCTGATCAACCGGGTCATCACAGTGGGTTCGCCTTTCAGAGATCATGTCGAAGCCCACCCTTCGGTGCTCGGAGTTTGGGATTACCTGAAAATTGGTCAGGGTAAGTTAGTTGGTCGACATTTGGGTGCTTCCTGTGGCACGGGATACTGTATGTGCGATTTTGTTCAGAATATGATCGCACCACTCAGTGTTGATGTGCCGCAATTCGCTATTTACTCAAGAAATGACGGCATCGTCGGCTGGCAGAGCTGTGCCGAAGAGGACGACAGCCTCAATATCGAAGTCAATAAGGCTTCCCACATGGGTCTTGCCTTTAATATTGGCTCCTACAAAGCACTGGCAAAGCGAATGGCTGAAACTGTTTAAAACGCCACTAACACCATCTTTTGCATTGCTTCCCTTTTTACGTCTGTGCGAAAAACTCATTTCGCGGTATGTTCCCCTGCAGGATAGGCTCCAAGCCTCGGATTGTGTAAAATCCGCCCTCATTTTTACCGAGCACCCCGCCCATGTTTGATAAAGACTTGAGTCTCGCCCAGTTCGACCCCGAGATATGGGAATCCATCCAGCTAGAGGAACGGCGTCAGGAGGACCATCTTGAACTAATAGCCTCTGAAAACTACGCCAGTCCGCTGGTCATGCAAACCCAGGGTACGGTACTGACTAATAAATATGCAGAGGGTTATCCGGGCAAGCGCTATTACGGTGGATGTGAGTATGTCGATCAGGCGGAAGAGCTGGCCATAGAACGGGTCAAGCAGTTATTTGGTGCCGACTATGCCAACGTGCAGCCTCACTCCGGCTCGCAGGCCCATGGGGCGGTGTACCAGGCCTTGTGCGAACCCGGTGATGTGGTGCTGGGCATGAGCCTGGCCGATGGCGGGCATCTTACCCACGGAGCCAAACCTAACTTTTCCGGTAAAACCTATCACGCGGTGCAATACGGTTTAAAGGCCAGCACGGGTGAG
>JAUUYV010000079.1 GCA_030590275.1 Porticoccaceae bacterium | reverse complement strand
GGCGGCAAAGCTAATATCGCAGTGAGTGAGTCTGGCTTCCACGACCAGCATGATCGTGCCCGCTGGAGTTTTGTGATTGTGGGGGAAAACGGCCGAATCATAGAAGCTCAGAAACAACAAATTCAGGATCATGCAAATCACTATCTAGACGCATTTGTGACTCGTAGCGAAGCAAACTATCTGTCGTAGCTCCACCCGAATCACTATTTTTTACAGCTGAGCGATAAGTGGCAAAGCGGTAGGATTACAAAACACCGGAGCACTTAGAAAATACTTACGTTCAGTTTGCCGGGACTCTAAAACGGTACTCCTGAAAGGTAAAAATTGCTCCAGTCGATGTGATTTCGTCGAGCACCAGGCCAGTCACGATCTCGTCCCCGTCCCGCTTCATCAAACCATTGATTTTCACCATACGTCTGGCGGGGTCAGGAGCATACAGATGTACCGAAAAAATGATTTTTGGCAGTTTTTGCTGGATCTCATAAGGTAGCTCACGAAAATGGGGCGGTTTCGGAGCCTCATCGATCTTCACCGTTTTAGTCCCGCCCTGAGCTGGGACGGTATCACTAAGCGAATCGACTGGTATTTCATTTGAGGCTTCTTCGATCACTTCAGGCACGTTAGCTGGCCGCTCCACTACCTTAATAGCAGATGTCAAATTCTCGGCTTTACTATCCCCTGTATTATCGGAGGATCGCTGCCCCTCCTGCGACTTTGCCAGCACCGCTATTAAGGCTTCCAGGTTTTTTTGATTCTGCTCGGGCAGAGATATTTCTGATTTCGATGGAGCCACCGACTCCGACAAAGCTACGCTTTCCCCGAGTTTTGTCACTATCACCTCGGGTTCAGCTTTTTTATCAGGAACAGGAGCCGGAAGCTGCCGCTTAGCCACTGCCACGGACTCCACCTGACGATCATCGCTAGAGACAGGGATAACTGCATCCAGACTGGGATCGAGTGTATCCGTCACTTTACTATCAAGAAGATATTCTTCAAATGGAGCCCCTCCGAACCACCACCCAGCAATACCGCCAGCAAGCAGCACAAAGACCATCAAAGCACCAAGTAATGCGCGCCGACCCAATGGAGCCCGAGCATTGCGATGTGATACGACCTCCTGGACTGCATGTAAATCAGGTACGTCAGATTTATCCCGCCTTTGCTCCGACTGCTTCAGTGCTTCAAGAATATATGACATTTATTGGCCACCAATATCGTTCGGTAGCCGGGTCTGACTGATGTCGCTATTTTCTATACCCTCTTCAATGGACTTAGCTAAACTATCCTGGACTGGCTGAGCTTTGACCACTTCATCTACAAACAAACCCGGCCTGGCCTCTCCACCAAGGTTTTGCAGAGAGATCAAGGTCTGCGGGCCTACAACGCCATCCGGCACCAACCCACTTTCAATTTGAAATTTCCGTATTTTTGCACCGGCCTCACTATCATAAACAGCGGCCTCAGTACTTACCCTTACCCCACCGATTTGTTGCAACAACCAGGCGACCAGATCGCCCTGGTCACCATACCGTACTGGTTCATTGAAACCGGTAGGTGGGTGCCATACCAGTGTAAATTCTCCTTGCCACAAGCGACCAAACTCAGACCGCAAAAAAGATTCGCTGGTCCCAGCCAGATCAAGTGTCAGCTCGCTGTCTGTCACGCCCAGTAAGATAGCCGGTACTTTGCCACCCCGTTGATCATACAAAGTTAAAACTGCGGGGCGATTAAGCCTGACTAACAAAGCCAAATCACCCTCGCCAGAAAAGCAGCGCAAACCGCTCTTAGTGGCAAAATCGCAGGGGACTGTGTCCGAATCGAGTTCACCCGTTAAGTCCCATCGCGAAAAAACAGTTTTAAATGCTTCGCGTTCGAGCGAGGAAAACGAGTTCTGCAGGAGTAACTTGCCCGCCCCTTCTTGCTTAGCTTCGCTCCTAATCTCGTTCTCAGCTTCCTTCTCGCCACCCGATGTATCACTATCTAAACTATCACCATCCGGGCCATCACTATCTAAAGCATCACTCAAGATCTGAGGGGAAGCACTTTGCTCGTCAAACCTATGCTGTCCATTTAGTTCGGACGAACTTTCAACTTCGATCTGGTGGGGCACAGACCTGATGATCTCACTAGACCTTGATGCAACCTCTACTGCCTCCTTCCTCAAAACCGGCCTGACTGGTGGAGATTCCAGGTTCGACTCAGCAATTACCTCCTCTTCGGGGATGGTTAGAGCTTCTCGGCGAAGTAAAAATGACAGTGCAAAGCCAAGCACTAACAAAAGTATGACAGGAATTAACAAACGCAAAGCTGGGGCCATCACAAATCGACTCACAGAATGACGACCCGGAATAACCTCTCGAGCTGCCGCTTTACAAAAGCCGAGAGAAACCACGCTCGAATTACTAAGGTAAGCGCCTAGTAAAGCACGGTCACACAAAATATTGATCAGCCTAGGAATCCCACCAGACATCTTCGCGACATAATGAATACTATCCTGCGTAAAAAGCTGATTTTTGGTATCGATATCATAGCCAGCCACCTTTAGTCGATGTCTAATATAAGCCTCTACCTCGCGAAAATTTAGTGCCCCCAGATGAAAACGAGCAGTTATTCGCTGCGCCATCTGCTGCAGTTCCGGCTGGCTAATCAAATCCCGCAATTCAGGCTGACCTATCAGAATAATCTGCAATAGTTTTTTTTCACTGGTCTCCAGGTTAGTCAGCAGCCGCAATTGCTCCATGACGTTACGGTTTAAATTCTGGGCTTCGTCAATGATAAGCACTACATCACGCCCCTCGCCATGGGATTCGAGTAAGTATTCCTGAATACGATCCATAAACCCTTTAGTGCCAGACGAATTATCCGGATAGGAAATCTTTAATTCATCACAGATTGCAGCTAGAAAGTCAGCTTCGTTAAGTAGCGAGTTAAGCACCAACGCAACATCGATATTGCTTGGTAATAATTCCAGCAAGCATCGACACACCGTCGTCTTACCTGCTCCAATCTCGCCAGTGAGCAAGACAAAACCGCCCTGGTGTTTTATCCCGTATAACAAATGAGCGAGCGCCTCCCGATGCCCGTGCGTCAAATATAAAAAGGCAGGGTCGGGCGATATGGAAAAGGGAGCTCTTGTTAATCCGAAATGAGATTCGTAATGCATAGACCACCTGGTGACAGTCCATAGTAACGTATTGTTTTTTACCAGGAAACAAAAACTTTACTCAATACGCGGTGAACTAGCCAAAGGTATTTAGATAAGGGCTTGCTACCCGCGGCTATGGGAGTAAAACAAATTAGCTGGTGGGTATAGAAACCTGCTATACCTTATCCTACAGAATAAGGCGTAACAATCATTCGATCACCCAGGAAAGAACCAATAAGTAAATCATCGTTAATTTGCACAGCCACCGTTCCTATACCCATGGGCGGACCCTCCTGTCTAAACACCACTTCACATTCCATGGTTTCCGGGTCAATCTGAACGATCTCAAAGGGAAGCAGACAAGTCTCCTCCGGTTGATGAACACAGGACCTTAGTTCGAGCATGGAGCCGTTCTGGGAGGCAACCAGCAGATAACCAGAGTCCATACCAGGCAGTGCTTTATTGGTACCAGGATGAAAACCGAAAATTTTCATCCCAACCGTGCGATACCTATTGCTAACAATAAAACCGCCATCAGCCAGGGCAACCACATCGTTGTGAAACTCTTGATCGGGAGCAAGCACACAACCACGCCAGATCATTGAAACAGTGTTTTCATCAACGAATACCTCGAAAAACTCTACTGACTCGCGATGCCCATGATTGACTACCATAAGCTGCAAGCGATCATCGGCACGCTTTAACAAGCTAATGCCGTGGGGAGAAAAAATTCATGGGGACTACCCGTACAATCCAGGTTGCCCCAGCTGGTATCACCCGGATCGTGCCCTGAGTCCTCGGCGGGATAGCCGTTGCCGAACAGAGTTGAAACCTTGTTCGTATCGAGATCAACCAACATCAGGCTATCCGGAATTTTTTTCTTCCAGCTTTCCCATCTAACTAACGATGACTTGACCATTCGGCAAAACCACCGCGTCTTCGGGGTTTTTGAATTCACAATAAGGTGTGATCTTATCCGTTGAATAGCAATCCAGACTGACCATCGAATCCCCTTAGCACGAAGCAATAAATACCAGACAGGAGATTATTGCTGTCTTAAGGTTCATTATATTCACTTTCCTTCTAGCAAAACTTTGTGCACCTACCGCGTCAGTCGTAATTTTATTATTTAATCTGTTTTCCAGTGCGCCAGAGTAAAAGGTAATTTGTCATCTTGATGATGCTCAAATATCACACTTACCGAAGCGCCAATTACAACATCCTGCCTGGGATCGCCAAGAAGATTCCCAACCATTCGGATGTTACCGGCATGGGGTAATTCAACCAGCACCACAATATAAGGGCCCTGCTCCTGTAAGGCGGGATGCACCGGGTGCCACACTCTTTCCCAGCTGTATATCTGGCCATTGCCTTCAACTTCGCACCAGCCAACATCGAAGGAACGGCAAGCATGGCAAATCCATTCCGGACCCCATCGCCACTCGTGGCACTCATTACATCGTTGCACCACAAGTTTATTATCCCTAAGGCCCTCCCAATAGGGTGTATCCAGGCCGTCCCGAGCAGGCATTGGAGCCGGAAGACCTTCCTTCAGGTAAAATTTTGACTCACCCATTACAGTGTCTCCTGGCTGCCAAAGATACAGTTGCTGACCGGCGTAACCATGGGACCCGAGGTAACCATGGAAATCTCCGCGCCAGATACCTGATTGGGGGACTCTCCCCTGATCTGACGAACGGCCTCAACAATCAGCTCAAGCCCGTGCATATAGCATTCAGCCAGGTTCCCACCACTGGTGTTTAGTGGAAGCTTGCCAGTAGAGGCCACCAGGTTATCAAACGTAATAAATTCATTGGCTTCTTCGTGTTCACAAAAACCGTGTTCGATCATGGACATGACCACACCACCGGTAAAATTCTCATAGCTTTGTAGTACATCCACATCCAGGGGACCCACACCTGCCATTTTGTACAGTCGCGGCGCCAGCGTAGTAAAGCTAGAAGTCGCATAGAGCGGGGCGTTATGGCACGGCGCGGCATTGCGGTGTTCCGACCCAGCTGTAGCGCCGAGAAGATACGCAGGCTTATGGCCAAGGTCTCTGGCTTTCTCAGCCGACACCAGCACCATGGCTGCCGCTCCATCGTTTTCCATGCAACAATCGTAAAGTTGATAGGGCTCCACGATCCAGCGGGCCTGATCGTATTTCTCGGCACTTAGCGGCCGACCATACATCACCGCACGGGGATTATTCTGAGCATGATGATACGTAGCCAGAGATACCGCCTTATAGGTATCGCGGGTAACCCCGGTTTCGTGCATATGCCGCGTGCAACGCATGGCGAACATTTGTGCTGGAGACATCATCCCGTAGGGAACTGTATACGCCGGGTCTCCCGACACCCCCGAAGATTTCGAACCCTGACCAAAGCGAGCAAACTGGCCCTGCGCCAAAGCCCGGAACACCACCACGCAATCGGCAACACCCGACGCTATAGCCGCTGCTGCATTAGCAACGGCACCACTGCCACCACCCCCACCACCGCCCCACTGCATGTTCGCGAATTTCAACTCTCGCATACCCAGTGCAGCCGACAGGCGAGATGGGTCACTTCGATCATTACTAAAGGAAGCAAACCCGTCGACATTCCTGACATCGACGCCCGCATCTTTACACGCCGCCAAAATGGCTTTTAACGCCAACACAAACTCCGGATCCTCCGAGCCGCCACGCTTGTAATAGGTGGTCTCGCCCAGGCCGATTACCGCGACTTTGCCTCTTAGTGTTCTCTCTGTCATAAGCCTTTCTTTCCAGGGTACTAAATCTGAAACACGAATTTTCGGGAAATAAAACCCAACACTTTCATTACAGGTTTTGAATCACTTAGTTATTGAAGGTATGGCTTCTGAACCAAGAATCCCTTCCTTTTCCAGGCCAGCTATATCTTCAGGGGACATCGACAAATACTCTTCCAGTACTTCTGCATTTTGCTCCCCTAAATAGGGCGCGATCAGGGGCAAGTGGCCGGGGAATTCAGAAAACCGCAAAGGCATCCCTGGAACCTGGAATTCTCCGATACTTCGATCAGAAATAGTACGTACCGTCTCCCGTTCAATCAGATGAGGGTGAGCCATGGCCTCCTCGACCTCTAGAATAGGTGCAACAGGGATTCGACCATCTTCCAGTACTTTCTGCGCTGCGTCGTCGCTGGGCTGATCGGCCATCCACTGCTCGATAATTTTAGCAAGCTCAAAGCGGTTTTCAATTCTGGTCTCCGGATCAGCAAAACGAGGATCCTCCTTTAACTCCGGCATACCGATAGCATCGCAAAATGGGGGCCACTGGTGTGCTAAAGCAATAATAAAAAAGTAACGATCCCTGCCTTTAAACATGCCTGCGGGAGCAGCAACTTTGTGATGAGTCCCCAGTCGCCTCGGTAACGACGTGCCCTTACTGGCACTGTAATCCTCGACATTGAGCTCATGGTGATGGAAATAAGTATCCAGTAAAGCAATATCCAGATACTGGCCTCTGCCGGTACGCTCGCGATGAAACAGTGAGTATCCGATCGCGGTGGCCGCATGTACGCCGGTTGAGGTATCTCCAATCGCCAGCCCCACCAGCGAAGGAGGACCATCCGCAGGGCCGATCATCGCAGACACGCCGGAATAACCCTGCGCGATATAGTCGTAGCCCGGCAAATGAGCAAGAGGGCCCTCCTGCCCAAAGGTAGAGATGGAACACATGATCATCCGCGGATTGAGTTTTTTTACTTCCTCCCAACCAAAGCCCAGGCGAGCAATCACACCGGCTGAAAAGTTTTCGATTAATACGTCAAACTGGGGAATCATTTCACGGATAATTTGCTTGCCTTTCTCCGATTTTAAGTCGAGAGCAAGGGATTTTTTTCCCCTGTTTTGCTGAACGTAGTAACCACTCCTACCATCCGGCGCTTTGTAGGGGAAAAAACGAGAATTATCGCCCATGGTGGGCTCTTCGACTTTAACAATCTCTGCCCCCATCTCTGCCATCAGTCGAGTCGCTGAAGGGCCGGCAAGAAACTGCGTAAAATCAAGAACCTTGATACCATCAAGAATATGTTTTGGATCCACTGTGTACTCTCCTTTTGAATCATTATAATTTTTGTCGGCGACGTACTGTGGTGATGCACGGTTGCCGCAACTTGTTCTTACTATGCCATAGTCGCTGTCTATAAAGCACCCGCAGACGTGTTTCCATTGGTATGACTTCCCTTACCACGATACATTTGATCTATCCTTACAATAGGT
>JAUUYV010000222.1 GCA_030590275.1 Porticoccaceae bacterium | reverse complement strand
GAAAAGGTGCTGGATAAATTACAGGAAGGTGGTGCTCACTAAAAACATAGGCAGTATCCGGCTAGTTAGATGTCTATTAATGGTAGTGGGTACAGTTGTTAAATAATTGGCCGGTCGTCTTATTCTTTAAGCGACCGGCTTTTTTATACGGGGCTTTTTATATAGGCGCAGGTCTTGTGTGGAGGGATTGCTCAAAATCCACGCTGGCCCAACTTAAAGGAATTATCACCATGAAACTGGCTTCCATTAAGGTACGGAAATTTGGCTTTGTTCTATTAAGCCTTACTCTTTTAAGTCTTGCTCAACTGGCAAGCGCCCAGAGCACGGACCCACTGCCCTCCTGGAATGAGGGTAAAGCCAAGCAGGCTATCATTCAATTTGTGGAAAAGGTAACGCAAGAGGGTTCTGCTGATTTCGTGCCACCCGCTGAACGCATTGCCACGTTCGATAATGATGGCTGCCTGTGGTCTGAGCAGCCAATGTACTTTCAGTTGTTCTTTGCCATCGACCGCGTCAGGGCGCTGGCACCCCAGCACCCCGAGTGGAAGCAGAAAGAACCCTTTGCCTCACTGCTCAAGGGTGACGTGAAAGCAGCCCTTGCCGGAGGAGAGCACGCCATTCTTGAAATTGTTATGGCGACCCATGCTGGAATGACAACTGAGGAGTTCGAAAAGACCGTCAAGGACTGGCTGGCCACGGCGAAACATCCCATCACTAAGCGACACTTCACTGAAATGGTTTATCAGCCGATGCTTGAGGTATTGAGCTATTTACGCGCCAGGGACTTCAAGACCTTCATCGTCTCTGGTGGTGGTATTGAGTTTATGCGGCCATGGACAGAAGCCGTCTATGGTATTCCCCCCGAGCAAGTCGTGGGCAGTAGCATTAAAACAAAGTTTGAAATGCGGGATGGTGGGCCGGTTATCGTACGTTTACCCGAGCTGAATTTTATGGATGACAAAGCGGGCAAGCCCATCGGCATTCATCAGCACATCGGCCGACGGCCCATTGCGTCTTTTGGTAATTCAGATGGTGATCTGCAAATGCTGCAATGGACCACCGCCGGTGAGGGTGCCCGCTTTGCCCTTTATGTTCACCACACCGACGCCGAGCGCGAATGGGCTTACGATCGTGACTCACACATCGGCCGTCTCGATAAGGGTCTCGACGAAGCTAAGCAGAAGAGTTGGACGGTTGTTGATATGAAGCAGGACTGGAAAGTTATCTACCCTTATCAGATGAAGTAATCAAGGTCGTGCCCTTGTAAGTGCCGGTTATTGCTCGCTTGTAGTGGCGCGAGGCAAGGTCTTAAGTAAGTAGGCCAGGGTGTGATTTGTTCAATTCCACGATCCATTTAATGCTTTATTTTATGTGATAATACGCCTGTTGAACCGCCATCTTGGTTTGTGATCTTCATGTTAAGAGTCCCTGCGCCCCATAAATTAGCATTATGCCTATTTGCCTTTAGTTTCTGTTTTAGCCTGAAACTATTAGCCGATCAACTTGATAACGCTTTGTATGTTGGAGCTAAAGCCTGTAGTAGCTGCCATCAGTCGCAGTATCAACAATGGCGACAGTCTGATCACCACAAGGCAATGCTGAAAGCGACCCCGGACTCAGTGCTGGGTAATTTTTCTGATGTTAAGGTAGGTTTCCACACTATAGAAAGTCGATTTTATCGGCAAGACGGAGGCTACTTTGTCGATACGCTGGATGAAGCCGGTAAGAAAAAAGCCTTTCAAATAAAGTACACCTTTGGGTTTCGACCCCTGCAGCAATACCTGATTGAATTGGAAAACGGGCACATACAGGCCTTGAATATTGCCTGGGACAGTCGCAGCAAAGAGCAGGGTGGACAACGCTGGTTTCACCTGCAGCCCGATGAAAACATCACGCCGGAGCATCCTTTTTTCTGGACCCGCTATTTTCAGAACTGGAATAGCCGCTGCGCCAGTTGCCACTCAACCAATGTCGATAAAAATTACAATACCGAAACACACAGCTATAACACCACCTGGTCGGAGATCAATGTGAGTTGCGAGGCCTGTCATGGTGGCGGGGCAAAACACCTTGAATTGGCGAAAGCAAAAAAATTGACAGATAAGAATAGCGGTTTTGTAGCTCCGATATCTTCAGCCCTGAACTGGCAGTTTAAGCCCGGGGAATCTATTGCCAGCGTCCATATCGAAAAAAATGGCGAGGAAAATACCGAGCGCAGCAATTCGAACATTAATATGTGTGGTAGCTGCCATGCACTTCGCACACAGTTAACTGAAAAAACCGAGGGTAAAGGTTTCCATGACTCTAATCGCCTGCAATTATTGAATGAGGGTGCCTATTTTCTCGATGGGCAAATTCGCGAAGAAGCTTTCGTCATGGGTTCGTTTCTGCAAAGTAAAATGCATGGCAAGGGCGTCACCTGTAGCAATTGCCATAACCCCCACAGTGGCAAGGTGTTGATTGAAGGTAATGGCCTGTGTGCCCAATGCCACCAGCCCAAAGTTTTTGATACGCCAAAGCATCATCACCATCCAAAACCTTCCACAGGTGCGGCCTGTGTAAATTGCCATATGCCAGCCCGTACCTACATGCAGGTGGATGATCGGCGCGATCATAGCTTCACGATTCCCCGTCCCGACCTGTCGCACAAGTTGGCTGTGCCTAATGCCTGCACAAATTGCCATCAAGGGCAGGCGGGCAAGGATGATGCGTGGGCCAGTGAGCAGTTATTGAAATGGGGCGTAAAATCCAGTGACGTAAAACCTGGTGGCATAAAACCGGGAGATAGCCATTGGGCCAATTTAAATCAACGAGCCCAGGTGGGGGACGTGTTAGTGACACGGGCCTTAACTCGCCTGGTTGACGAAGCAAACTCAGCGAATATTGTAAGGGCCAGCTTATTGCAACAACTTGCTGCGTTTCCGTCTCGGGTGAGTGTGGAGACCGCACAAAAGAGCTTGCAGGATGAAAGCCCCCTGGTCAGACGAGCGGCGGTCAGCTCTTTGCAGGCGCTGCCTCCCGAGGCCCGTTGGCAATTGTTATCACCCCACCTGCAAGATGAAAGTCGCTCCGTGCGTTTCCAGCTTGCAGAAACTTTGGCCGACTTGCTGATTCAGCTGCCTGCTGAGCAACAGCCTGCGCTGGCGCTTGTTATCGCGGAATATCGAGCCTCTCTTGCGGTATCGGCTGACTCCCCAGCAACCCAAAGCGCTATGGCACAGCTCGAATTAAACCTTGGCAATGTTGAGGCGGCTAAAAAGGCCTATCTACAGGCGCTACGTATTGAGCCCAACTATGTGCCGGCATTGCTGAATATGGCTGATTTTTACCGCAGTACTGGACGAGAGGCAGATGCGGAAATCCTACTTAAACGCGCATTAAGTGTGGCACCCGATAGCGGGGCCGCACAGCATAGCTATGCCTTGCTGCTGATTCGTAAGGGAGAATACAAAACGGCTTTACCCCATTTAAAACTGGCCATCGAGCAGCCCGATGCTCTGGCGCGCTATGCCTATGTTTACGCCGTAGCTCTCGACGAGCTCGGTCAGACGAAAGCAGCGGTAAAGGCTCTGGTAGCGGCAACCTTACGCTGGCCGAATCAATATGACCTTTTGATGACCCTGGTTTTTTATCTGGAGAAAACCGGTAATACTTCTTCAATCTACCAGTACATATCACAATTGACTGCAATAGCACCCGCTGACCCAGAAGTTAAAAAAATGGTGGCAAAATATAGTCGTTGAAGCTACGCTCTATCCGAATGTGGTATCTAGTTTTTAACTTCGTTCCTGGCAAAAAAATAAATAATCAAGGAGAAGGCGCATGTCATCAAATAGTAAATCTTTAACCAGGCGTGCTTCTATAATTATCAAAGCAGCCTTCCTGGCATCATCAATTATTTTAGGAATAACTGGCTGCAGCGATGGCAGTTCGCCAACAGCCCAACAATCAACTGAGGTGGTTTCCGAAAAAGTTGAATCGGTAGTCGAGCCAACTAAAGCTACCGCTCCGGAGTTCGGTGGTAAAATTGCAAGGTCATACGAAGAATCTGAAGAATGGTGGGCTCCAGAAGTTCGCCCAAAAAAAGATGCGCCTAACGTCATAATCTTTCTGTTGGACGATGTTGGCTTTGCCCAGGTGGGTAGCTTTGGCGCGATGATCAACACACCCAATATCGACCAGTTGGCCGCTAATGGTCTGCGTTACAACAACTTTCATACCGCCGCTTTATGCTCGCCCTCGCGTGCATCTCTCATGGCAGGCCGTAACACTCATTCCATTGGTTTAGGTAGTCACGCATTAACAGCTATGGGCTTTCCCGGCT
>JAUUYV010000297.1 GCA_030590275.1 Porticoccaceae bacterium | reverse complement strand
TAGACATGCGTTGGCTGGTTGACCACGCTCGGGGACGTAGCTAAAAATCAATGGCACAGCGCATGGCGTGTGAAATTGTCGATGCCTCGCAAAGCAAGGGTGTCGCCGTTAAGAAGCGAGAAGACGTGCACCGTATGGCAGAAGCTAACAAAGCCTTCTCTCACTACAGGTTTTAAGAGGCGATTTTAAGAACCGATTTTAGGTGTCGGTTTCAAAAACCGATTTTAAGATAACAAGCAGTTTTGTTTGGCAGACAGTTTCTCGGTACCGCGTAAGTGGCTGACTCCGGCTTGAGAATTTAGCGTAAAAGTGTGAAACCGGGAAAGTAAAGGCGGCTATTTTGATGGCTGCCTTTCGTATTTTTAGGATTGCAATTTAATCAGGCCTTATAGCTAAAACTTGTCTACACCTTGTTTGCGTAGAGTTGGCTACAGGGGTTATTTATTGAAGCGGACTGCAAGTGTTGCAGGCCAGCATATTCGAGGAAAAGATAGTGGCACGTAAAACACCTCTCAGTCGTTACCGAAACATAGGGATCGTTGCCCACGTAGATGCGGGAAAAACAACGACCACCGAGCGGGTTCTATTTTATACCGGTCTGTCCCACAAGATCGGTGAAGTCCACGATGGTGCTGCCACCATGGACTGGATGGAGCAGGAGCAGGAGCGAGGCATCACCATTACTTCGGCCGCCACCACCTGTTTCTGGTCGGGTATGCAGTCGCAATTTGACGAGCACCGGGTCAATATTATCGATACCCCAGGCCACGTTGATTTCACTATTGAAGTAGAACGCTCCCTGCGTGTGCTTGATGGCGCGGTCGTGGTTCTGTGTGGCTCCTCCGGTGTGCAGCCACAAACGGAGACAGTCTGGCGTCAGGCTAATAAATATGAAGTGCCGCGATTGGTCTTCGTCAACAAAATGGATCGCGCCGGTGCCGATTTTCAGATGGTGGTTGATCAGCTTAAAGAGCGCCTCGGCGCAAACGCTGTGCCGCTGCAAATGGCCATTGGTGCTGAAGAGGAATTTAAAGGCGTTGTCGACCTGGTCAAAATGAAAGCTATTTTGTGGAACGAAGATGACAAGGGCGCCACCTTTGAGTACGGCGACATCCCGGAAGACATCGCCGATGTCTGTGCAGTCATGAACGAAGAGCTGATTGAAGCTGCTGCCGAGGCCAACGACGAGTTGATGAACAAATATCT
Source organism: Porticoccaceae bacterium (assembly GCA_030590275.1). The sequence continues at coordinate 1,554 of JAUUYV010000297.1, read as the reverse complement.
TGAAGGTGAAGAGCTCACCGAAGAGGATATCAAGCAAGGTATTCGCCAGCGGGCTCTCGCCAACGAAATAGTACCGGTATTGTGCGGCTCGGCATTCAAGAATAAAGGTGTTCAGGCCGTGTTAGATGCGGTGATCGAATATATGCCCGCGCCAACAGAGGTCAAAGCCATCGAAGGCGAGCTGGAAGATGGCAGTCCGGCCACGCGCGCAGCCGATGACGATGCCCCGTTTTCGGCGCTGGCATTTAAGATTGCCACCGACCCCTTTGTTGGTACCTTGACATTTTTTCGCGCCTACTCGGGTGTAGTGAATCAGGGCGACTTTTTATATAACCCTGTAAAAGGCAAAAAAGAGCGCATTGGTCGAATGGTGCAGATGCATGCCAATCAGCGGGAAGAAATTAAAGAAGTGCGAGCAGGCGATATCGCTGCTGCCATTGGCCTAAAAGATGTCACTACCGGTGATACCCTGTGTGCTCAGGGCGAGATCATCACGCTTGAGCGTATGGAATTTCCGGAGCCGGTTATATCGGTGGCCGTTGAGCCAAAAACTAAGGTTGATCAGGAGAAGATGGGTATTGCCCTGAGCAAGCTGGCTCAGGAAGATCCGTCGTTTCGAGTGCGCACCGATGAAGAAACCGGCCAGACTATTATCTCCGGTATGGGTGAGCTCCACCTCGACGTACTGGTTGATCGCATGCGCCGTGAATTCGGTGTAGAGGCCAACATCGGCAAGCCTCAGGTCGCCTACCGAGAAGCCATTCGTAATATTTGCGACATCGAAGGCAAGTTTGTGCGTCAGTCCGGTGGTCGCGGTCAATATGGTCATGTCTGGATTAAATTCGAGCCCCGCGAAGATGAAGAGGAAGGCCTCGAGTTTATCAACGAGATTGTTGGCGGCTCGGTGCCTAAAGAATACATTCCAGCGGTTGAGAAAGGCATCGCCGAGCAAATGAAGAACGGCGTACTCGCGGGTTTCCCCCTACTGGGTCTCAAGGCGACTCTGTACGATGGTTCCTTCCACGATGTTGACTCCAATGAAATGGCCTTTAAAGTGGCCGGCTCTCTAGCCACTAAAAAATTGGCTGCCGAAGGCGGAGCAGTATTGTTAGAGCCCACCATGAAAGTGGAAGTGGTTATGCCCGAAGACAATATGGGTGACGTGGTCGGTGATTTGAATCGCCGCCGTGGTTTGATTCAGGGTATGGAAGATAGCAGCGCAGGGAAGGTGGTTACCGCTGAAGTGCCGCTGGGCGAAATGTTTGGTTACGCCACCGACGTGCGCTCTGCAACTCAGGGGCGGGCGACCTTTACCATGGAGTTTTTGAAATATTCTGAAGCGCCTAACAATATCACCGACGAAATTATCGCTAAAAATGGCTAATGTCGGTATCGCGGTTTAACAATAATTTGTTTAGTTAAAGCCTGCTTGATAAACAGACAGGATTAGCAAGAGGAGATTCACGAGATGGCAAAAGAGAAATTTGAACGTAACAAGCCCCACGTTAACGTCGGCACGATAGGCCACGTGGATCACGGCAAGACCACATTAAC
>JAUUYV010000176.1 GCA_030590275.1 Porticoccaceae bacterium | reverse complement strand
GTTTGTAGGTAACTGTCACTCCCTGATCCAGATATCCTGCCCCCGTCAGCGACCCATAAGCATCGATAATCACGCTGGACCAACGGGCATGCTGGGTAAATTCCATCGCCCGGTAGGCTATTTCTTCGACCGTGAACGGTGCCGAAAAGGGGTAGCGTTCAGCAGGCACATAAGGCAGCTGTAAGTCTCGGGGACCCGGCCCACTTAAATCCAGGCGCTCCAGCTCGTGTGGATACAGTTGTTCTATTGGCCGCCACGCATTCGAATCAGCATGAGATATAGCCGCCATCAAACTGAAATATATAAAGAATAGCGAAACAAACCCTCGGCCTACTACACTGCTGGCATTCATAAAAAAATCCATTCGTTAACGATTAAAGCGCGCACCGCCCACTCTCTCCGATAGCCTTATTTGAACAAACTATCGGCTATGGTCGGCGGGCTTTACTGTGGTCTCTGGGCTTTGCGAGGGTTATTTATTGCTAGATTGTTCGGTTAAAACCGGGTCGAAAGCACTCAATTACCCGTAATACATCACCTTTTGAAGGCGGCTAGCATAAACATCCTAGCCAGTTGAGGCAAGTCGATTGCTGCTCCGAGAACCAAACTGTGATAGCTATTGAGTACTGAAAAAAGCCTGTCTGGGCGGCTAGTACCCCTATACAGTAGCGCTACACAAGGGCGCTTGTTGCCAGTAACAGCCTGTTGGCTTCAGGGGATTTTATGTCTATCCATTGATCTCTATCAACAGGACCAGGCTGATGACTATCTACTGGGATATTACTATATGAGTATTACCAGGCACCTACAAAGTCGTCAAACGACGATAGATATCCGCAACCTTTAGTGGCAGTTTCCTAACATCTTTAATCACCGTGTAATTCGCAGCACCATACATATGCGGAAGATAGCTTTTCGCCTCATTGTCGATAGTGATACAAAAAGCCTGGATACCGTCGTGACACAGTTCTAACAAGGCCTGGCGAGTATCCTCAATGGCGTAATCGCCCCTGTAGATATCTTTATCTTCCGGACGGCCGTCCGACAGCGTAATCAAAATCTTGGTGCGCGCCGGGGTGGTATTCAAGAGCTGACCAAGGTGTCTAATCGCCACACCCATGCGAGTAAAACCTTTGGCGCGAATCCCACTGATGCGCTGCCGTACCTCCTGGCTATAGGATTCGTTGAAACGTTTGATTCGGTAAATTTCGCAGTGCTCATTGGTGCGCCCGGAAAAACCGTAAATTGCGTAGCTGTCGCCCAATGTTTCGAGTGCTTCAGCGAGTAGAATCAACGATTCCCGCTCGGCATCGTTAATCCATCCGTGGGTCGAGGCGCTCATATCCACCATAAACATCACCGCAATATTGCGATCCACATTGCGATAGCGGGTATACAAGTATTCACTCATCTCGTGCCCACTAGCGAGATCAACCTGCGCCTCCACCAGGGCATCGATATCGATATCATCGCCCTGACTTTGCCTGCGCAGACGTTTCGACTCGCCCGCTATCGCTGCAAATGTTTTTTTTATGGATTTCAGTAAACCACTGTATTTCTCGCGGGTATCTTCGACAAATTTTTCATCGCCCGGCAGCATGTCAAACTCATTGAGTAGACAATAGTTTTCCCGATAACGTTGGCGAATAGTGTCCCACTCTCTGTAGCGTACGGTGTTAATGGGTTCACCTTTGCCATCGCGATTCGATGGATCACCGTCGTCCGATCCCTCAGACCCAGGAGTAATGTTTTCCATATAGTCGTCGGGCACTTCTCCCAGGTCTTGCCATATAGACTCCATCAATGCGTCGATTTCGGGGCCTGCCTCCACTGGCTCGCCGCCATAATGCAATTCGTATGGGAGGACATCTCCAGCCCCCACCTGATCACTTTCCCCCAAACTAAATTGCTGTTCCCCATCGAGTGTGGTCGCAAAGCCCCCCTCGTCCTCGGCAAGTTCTTCTAGCTCCTGCTGCAACTCTCCCAGTGCTTTTTTCATCGCGTTTTTTTCACGCTCAATCCGAGCCGACATCGCTTCACGCACACTCTGAAAATCAACCTGTCCCTGGTAACGTTTTAGCGCTGGCAAGTGCAGTTCAATACCTTGTTCCATCGCCGACACGCTATCGAGTGCTGATGCCTCGGGCTCGGCAAGCTGTGGCACCTGCTCCCGCAAGGTCTGCCATTCTCGTTGATGTGCTTCAGAGTGATACGCCAGCTGCTCGAGTTGACGGTGTAAGCCCGGGAATTCTCGAGCAAGACAGGCATCGAGACGAATACATTCGATACGATTAAACACCGCAGCAGCAGTGACTGGGTCTTCAGCATTTTTCAGATGCTCTAATACGTATTGTTGCCAGGTACCGTAGCGGGTTTGCGCCCACAGGTGCACAGCGGTCAATTTGTAAAGAGCAGCATTGAGCTCGCTTTCATCGTATTGATGAATGACGCGGGGTAAAAATAAATTTTCGGTATCGGTATAACTTGTGCTGCCCTGCGCAATATATAGTTCGCGCCCACCCAGGCCGGTAACGAAATTCTGAAGAAATTGCGAAACCGAATCAAACGCGCAACTAATATGGCGGGTAGCGTAGACCCGGGCAAAGTCATCGGGCTTTTTAAGGATCTCTATGGCTTTATCCAGACCAACTTTTTCGGCGCGACTTTTTTCAAAACCCCGCTGATCAAAACGAAGGTTAGCCAGGCCTAGCTTTTCAGCGGCTTTGTTTCCTATGCCATCGCTATCAAAAGCCTGCATTGCTAGCATTAACCAGGCCTCGACACCTCCCTGATCCATACGTTTAAACGCAAATGGCGCATGCTTAACAAAGTGTTCCACCAGTTCGTTATCAGATTGACCGACAATGTCAGCCCAGTGGAAAATAAAATCCTGAGCCTCTTTTGTTAAAGCCACAATATTTGAAACTAATTCTCTATCGCGCTCACACACCTGAGGATCCATCTTTGACCAGATGATCCTTTCGAGTTTTTCCTGAACAATAGATTCGCTAGACAAAACTTAATGGCTTAATGGCTAATGGCTTGATCGAGAGACACGTTAGAATGGAAACGAGTCGATTGCTAAAAAATCGAACGGCTGAGTTCATGAATGGTCTTCAACATATCGGCATCATCGCTGAGCGCAAACGCGACTGCGGTATCGGTAGCCAGCACCGGAGATATTCCCTCGACAATTAATTTTGCCGCATTAACCAACAGGCGGGTACTGGCACCTTCCTCCAGACCCACACCTTTCAGGTTTCTCGTCAAATCACCAAATTGCACTAACTGCCTGGCAATCTCGCTATCGATTCCCACCGCTTCTTTTTCAACGATTACCTGTTCTTTATCAGCATCAGGATAATTAAACTCCAGAGCCACAAAGCGCTGGCGGGTACTTTGCTTGAGATCCTTCATCACGCTCTGATACCCGGGGTTGTAGGATATCGCCAGGCAAAATGTATCCGGAACCTCTAATAGCTCACCCAGCTTCTCGATGGGTAATAAACGCCGATCGTCGCACAGGGGATGTATCACCACCGTGGTATCTTTGCGCGCTTCCACCACTTCATCCAGATAACAGATGCATCCATTACGGGCAGCGCGTGTTAAAGGGCCATCAACCCAGGTGGTCTCGCCTCCTTTCACCAGATAGCGGCCAATGAGATCAGAGGCCGTTAAATCATCGTGGCAGGCAACGGTAATCAGGGGGCGCTTCAGGTACCAACTCATGTATTCGACAAAGCGGGTTTTCCCACAACCTGTCGGCCCCTTTAGCGAAACCGGCAGCTGGTTTCGGTAGGCGGCTGCAAATACCTCTACTTCGTTACCCACCGGTTCATAGTACGGCTCATCACTAATGATGTTTTCTTCGGTTCTAATGGCTTGAATCGACATTGCTGCAAGAATCCCTTTTTACTACGGTAACTATCCGATTTACTACGGTAACGTTCCGAATTGCTGGAAGTTTAGCCCCTCGGCCCCACACCTTCCAAAAGGGGTATTGTGCCCGACTTTACTAACAGGCGCACCGCCACGACTTTAGCAGGGAGGCTCTGGGATCCCGAACCAGCCTCAATTCAAAGCTGGTATCTGATACGCTGCCACGTGAAGAACACGGCTTAGGAGGCGGCAATAATCTGCAAGCAAGTATCAATTAGCAGGCCGGAGGCCTTCATAATCAGCCCACGATATCGGAAACCCCAATGTGCTTGATACCACCAACACTTCTCTACACAGCCAAAATACTGCTACGTTCATCCATAACATCAAAGCTGAGAAAATCACCACCCGCCACCACTCGTGCCTGCCTGTTTTTTCTGCTGAGCTTAGGAACAGCTAGTCCCGTCCTCGCTACGACAATCAAAGTCGCGGTTGCAAGCAACTTCTCTACTACAATCAATCTATTAAAGCCACTATTTGAGAAACAGGATGAATATAGGATTGTACTTAGTTTCGCCTCCACTGGAACCCTGTACGCGCAAATACTTAATGGCGCGCCTTACGATGTATTTCTCTCTGCAGATACCAGGCGGCCCCGCCTGTTAATTGACCAGGGTCTGGCCCTGGCCGATAGTCAGTTTATCTATGCCACGGGCAAGCTAGTGCTGTGGAGTAACAAACCTGGTCTGGTGGATAGCGAAGGTGAAATACTCAGCGCCAGCGATTGGCCCACTAGGGGTATTCGGCATATCGCTACGGCCAATCCGAAAACCGCGCCCTATGGCACTGCGGCAATACAAACTCTGGCTGCGCTCGGGCTTAGCGAAGCCATGGAAGACTATCGAGTCACCGGACAAAATCTTGCCCAGACTTTTCAGTTTATTGCCTCGGAAAACGCCCAGCTTGGTTTCGTCGCATATTCCCAAATTGTGGCTTTACCGGAAGCCAAACGCGGTAGTTACTGGTTGGTACCCAGTGACTTACACAGCCCCATCGAACAATCGGCCTTAATGCTAGGCAAAGGCCGCGATAATAAGGGGGCTCAGGCCTTCCTCACGTTTCTACGATCCCCAGAGGCGCTCAAGATTATCCGTAGCCTGGGCTACAGTGTTGCTACTAGTAACGCTGCGGATAAGGACAAAGCTGACAAACTTCACCCAGACCT
>JAUUYV010000113.1 GCA_030590275.1 Porticoccaceae bacterium | reverse complement strand
TGCCCTTACGATCGAGCTGGTCTATTTTTTTCCCATCAAACGCGGAGGTGTCGTCGTGAAAAACCAGGATTAACTTATCCGGGTCATCTGTGTGGTAAACCGATTTCGCCTTACCTCTATAAAGTTGTTCTCGCTTTTCCATATCCCATACCTCGCTTTTTTGTTCCAGGACTATTATTCCAAACCCTGCCAATCAAAGCCTTGATCCTGGCAGGCATAGAGTACCTGGGGCAACTCTCCCACGGGCACATCTAATGTTTCTTTAACACAGGCCATAGAGTTATTTTGTTGACTCATATGACCAACTACCAGTGTCTGCACTGTCTTAGTGTCTAGCTCAGTTAACAGTTGTGCTGTCTGCCCATTACTCAGGTGACCCCAATCTCCACCGACACGTTTTTTAAGGGGGTAGGGGTAGGACCCTTCAGATAACATTTGAGTATCGTGATTAGCTTCTACCAACAAACCATCACAGGCGCTGTAATACTCCACAACGTGCGGCGTAATACTACCTAAGTCGGTAAGCACTCCCAGACGATAATCACCATCACAGAAAACAAACTGCACTGGTTCCCGCGCATCGTGAGGGACAGACACAGCTGATACCTGCATTCCTCCAATACTGACTTTAGTATCACTACTAATTACTCGAAGATCTAGATCCGCGCATAAGTCCGGATCCAGGTTAGCAGCCCTGGCAGTTCCAGCGGTCATCATCACGGTCAGATTAAACCTGCGCGCTAGCGGTATCACGCCTTTGATGTGATCACTGTGTTCGTGGGTCACAAAAATTGCCGTGATATCTGTCGGTTCTCGTCCCAAACGAGCCAAACGCTGTATCGTTTGTTTGATCGAAAACCCGCAGTCAACCATTAAGCAGGCATCACCACGCTCCACCAGGGTTGCGTTACCCTTACTACCACTACCCAGCGACGCGAAACGCACAGTCAGCTAGGTCGAGAAAAATGTAGGAACCCTTTGATTAATTCTGGACACCGAAAATCACAGCTTAATACACCCAGACCCAAAACCAATGTCGCTGTCAGGATTCTATAATAAAAACTCATAACAACAGCAGCTGCTTTTAGATCCCGAATAAACCTGGGAATATTGGCTATCATAGAATACCGGTCAATGAATTAATCAGAGTTTTCTAAGCAAGATTGGTACGGATGCGCTTGAGTAAGCGCAAAATATCGCTTCGTTCCAGAGTTTCGCCGGGGGCAATAATTGACACTTCCACGCCCTCGCCCGTTTCCTTAAGCAGGACCTGATATTGCGACTCTACTGGCCCATCTTTATCAGCGTCGTCATCACCGAAGCTGAAAAGCTTCCCAAAAAACCCTGGTTCATCGTCTTCTTCTGAGTCCCCATCGTTGATATAAAACACACCACCCGACTGATTTTGATCCACGATTGTAAACTCGTCCCTCGACACCGAATAGGCTACCGAGGCCCAGGCTCGCTCAAACCCCAACTTAACCAACCGAGAGGGGGTTTCGTCTTTTGGGGCAACTATTTTCACCTTTGCGCCGCCCCCTATGGACTGCCCCAGCAGGGAAACTGAACCCTCGCTCAAATCACCAGCGAGACTACTGGCGACAAACTCCGCCATGGTTTTCTCTCGCTCATCACTCACCGAACGAAAGGGCCATGGTGGTATTTCACCATCAACAGGCATACTTGAATGCAAAATAAAGAGCTCGGTGCTATTGAGCTGAACCCCCTGCTCCACCCCAAAGCGATAACGGTGGACATTAACAAGATCATCGTCAAACTCTAGCCACACGGTCTCGATGGCACCCGCTGCTGCGTCAACCTGGGCAGTCGGCACACCATTAGTGTTAAGAATATTACGTACTCTCGGCCATATTTCACCGGGCGCGCGGTTAATCCATATCCAGCGTTTTTGACCGAGCACCTGGATTTTGACTTCTTCTTCTAGCAGGCTACTCGACAATGGTTGAGGGCGAGGGGTCTCCGTATCCTCGTCCAACAAAGAGGTTTCGGGAATCTCGGGGATTGGATACAGTTGACTCAGCGCGGTGTCATCCAGCCCATCCGGCACTTTGACCATCGGTATTTCTTCAGCCAGACGATAATCCCCGCTCCGATCTCGAATGCCTAACCAGCCACAACCAGCCAGCGTTACTGCGGCAATCACCAATACCAGAAAACCAGATCGCATCATTGTTATCGCTTCCACCGTAGTTAACCTAAACCTCAGGACCTGGACTATATTTTAGAACTTGCTTTATGCTCCGGCAGACACCATGGCAGCCTTCACTTCGTCAATCAGGTGATCAGACAATGGTGTCAAAGGTAGCCGAATTGTGCCCTGGGAAATCAAACCCAGTTCTGCCACTGCCCATTTCACTGGTATCGGGTTGGACTCGACAAACAGTGCTTTGTGCAATGGCATGAGTACATCATTCATCTCCGAGGCCGCTGCCCGATCACCGCTCAGCGCTATAGCGCAAAGGTCACGCATTTTGCCAGGCAAGACATTGGCCGTTACCGATATGTTTCCCTTACCCCCCAACAATATCAGCTCGAACGCGGTGAAATCATCGCCGGAATAGATAGCAAAATCCTCAGGGCAAGCACTAATCAGCTGCCGTGCTCGATCAAGGTCACCCGTTGCTTCTTTGATACCTGTAATCGTAGGAATTTGTGCCAGGCGAATTACGGTTTCCGGCAGCATGTCGCAAGCTGTACGGCCTGGCACATTATACAACCACAATGGAATATCTACGGCTTCGGCAATTGCTTTATAGTGGAGATACAAACCCTCCTGGGTGGGCTTATTGTAATAGGGTGTAACCAGCAAACACGCATCGGCACCGCTTTCTTTAGCTCCCTGGGTAAGCTCAATGGCCTCACTGGTGCTGTTGGCACCGGTACCGGCGATAATAGGAATACGTCCTCGCGCCTGAGTAACGCAGGTTGTAACCACCTGTAAGTGTTCATCAACAGACAAAGTTGCAGATTCACCCGTCGTACCAACCGCCACAATGGCCGCCGTACCTTCTTCGATATGCCAATCCACCAGCCGCTTTAAGGCCTCGTAATCGACGGCCAAAGACTCCGGCAACATAGGGGTGACGAGAGCAACAATACTCCCACTAACCTCAATACTCCCCATCAGGGCAGCTCCCCTTGAAAAAAACGTAATGGTACTGAGGCAGCCAGACAGGCACAAGCAAAAACCATAGGAAAAGCAGTATTTACAAGGGTGTCGGGCAAGGGTTAAGAGATTATCTGGACGGCAATGCCACTACTTGCGAAGCATCACATCCAGCTGTTCAACAAACTCGCTCCAGTCGGAATCTTCCGCCAGAGCCTCAAGCAAAAATTCCCGCTGGCCGACGTTCCAGAAAGGCGCCTCCACCAGGGTCAACGCTGGATCAAGAGGACTGTGTTGATCGATAAAGTTGGCGACACCCTCCTTCTCGTCCGGCAACCCAAGTTGTTTAAACAAATTAGTCAAATTATGTATCGAGGTATCCATAAGGTCTCCAACTGCTCAATAATTTAAACCAGCTCCCAACGCTCCTGATCGAACTCAGCATCAGTCGTTGTACGCCTGGCGATGCCATCACGCTCCAATTTAAGAAGATGCGCCCACAGCGAAAAACGTGCAAAAAATAATACGTTTTCGGCAACATCATCATAAACGACAGGGAGGAAACCCATAATATTACCCGCCCCGACTTTTTTTAGCCCACTAATAACTTTCTGCTCACGCATTAAACGATGTCGCTTTAAGGTATCGATCACCTTACGGGGTTCAGGTATCAAATTGCCATGACCTGGTGCAATACCGGTAGCGGGAAATTGCTCAAGCACCGCCAGCGAATCCAGATAATCCTTCATATCACCGCTAGGCGGTAAAATAACAACCGTCGAGCCATCCATGATGTGGTCGCCGGCAAACAGTAACTTGTCTTCGTGCAGAAAATAACAGAAATGATTACCCACATGACCCGGGGTATAAATGGCTTCCAGGGTAAATTCGTCCGTTTTCAGACACTCTCCATGCTCGATATTCCTTTCAACCGAAAAAGATGTGTCCTGAAACTCATCGTCAGCATCGAGCACACAGCCCATCAATTGAGCACCGGCTTCCTTCGCTAAACGGGCGGCTAAGGGTGAGTGATCTTTATGAGTATGAGTTACCACCACCCACTTAATACGCCCATCGCCCGCCGCGAGGATAGCCTCGTAATGGCTTTCGTATTCCGGTCCGGGATCGAGTACGGCGACCTCTTCATGGCCTATCAAAAAGGTATTGGTTCCGCCCCCGGTCATCGCACTACCATTGGGAGCGGCAATCCGCCGCACCAAAGGCGTGAACGAATCTACAATCGCTGAGGTATTCATAGGTAGTACCTTATTCGCATCGAAGCAGCACTCTTACTATCGCTCACTTTATTGTTGTGACATTTACAATTCGACCAGGGGGCTAATATCTGCATCGTAATCCACACCGGGCAGACCAAAACCAAAGAGCTTAAGAAACTCTTCTTTATAGCCTTTAAAATCGGTGGTTTGCTCTACATTCTCAGTATGCACAGTTTCCCACATCGCTTTCACCTGAGCCTGAACCTCGTCGCGCAGCTCCTTACCATCCATCCGCAGGCGCCCCACTTCATCGGGCTGCCGAGCATCACCATATAACTGCTGGGCAAATAAGCCACGAATCTGCTCGATGCACCCCTCGTGGGTACCTTCCGCTTTCATGATTTTATACAGGATAGAAATATACAGGGGCATAATAGGAATTGCCGAGCTGGCCTGGGTGACCAAAGCCTTTAACACGGAAACTCGACTCTCTCCGCCAATGGCCTGCAATTTTTTATCGATAGCTGATGAGGCCCGATCCAGATCCTTCTTAGCCATACCAATCGTCGCCTTACCATAGAGTGGCCAGGTTAACTCCTTGCCTATATAAGTATAAGCGGTGGTTTTACAGCCTTCGGCCAGCAAGCCCTCAGCCATTAATAAATCTATCCACCACTCCCAGTCTTCGCCACCCATCACTTTCACGGTGTTGGCTATATCTTCATCGCTTGCGGGGTCTGCTGTTACCTCTTCCACCACCAGGGTATCGGTATTTATCCCACGCATGGTCACCGTTTCGCCAATAGGCTTGAGCACCGACATATGAGTAATACCGGTCCGCGGGTCAGTACGTCTGGGCGAGGCCAGGGAGTACACCACCATATCCACCGGGCCCATATCACGCTTGAGGGTTTCGACGACCTCAGCCTTAATTTCATCCGAGAAGGCATCACCATTGATACCCTCCGCATACAAACCCTTAGCACGAGCGGCCTTTTGCATCGCCGAACTGTTGTAGTAACCAGCGGATCCCGTACGTCTGTCGGTCGGCGGCTTTTCAAAAAACACGCCCAGGGTATCGGCACCACAACCGTAAGCTGCGGTGATACGAGAAGCGAGGCCATAACCGGTGGAAGCACCAAGCACCAGCACTTTTTTGGGGCCACCTTCAATCGGACCCTGTTTTTTTACATATTCGATTTGCTGCTGCACATTTGCAGCACAACCTGCCGGGTGAGCATTGGTGCAAATAAAGCCTCTAACCTTGGGCTTGATAATCATGGATTCTCCTCATCAGCTACTTAACAGACATAAGGTCTTTTATTTTTCTCGAAATCAGACTGGAGCAGGTATCCGCCCCTACCATCTGAGATAATAAGTGGTCATCATACCGCGAAGATTGCAAAGGCTCCACGATGTTGCACTTGTCTTACCAAACGCCCAAGAGCTGGACGCTGACAGTACTCGACGACTTCGATACGTTTTTGAATGATCATGCCGCCGCAGAAAAAAAAGCCTCGGGTATGGCGCTTTCGATGGCCCTCCATTACAACGACAAAGCAGACATCGTCGCAGCGATGATCGATCTCGCCGTGGAGGAACTCGACCACTTCCGCTCGGTGGTAAAACTCCTCCACCAACGTAATATCAGCCTGGCAAGAGACGAAAAAGACCTCTATGTGAACTGCTTGCGCCAACAGGTGCGCAACGGCAAAGAGGATTACTTTCTCGACCGTTTATTATTAGGTGCGATCATTGAAGCTCGCGGTGCCGAGCGCTTTGGCCTGATCGCCGAGGCTTTACCCACCAGCGAACTAAAAGATTTTTACATCGCAATTACGGCCTCAGAAGAACGCCACAACAGCCTGTTTATCCAGCTTGCTGGCAATCACTTCTCAGAGCTGAAACGCCCTACTCGCCTCGCTCTATTACTTTCTTTTGAAGCAAAACGGGGTGCGAGTCTGCCCGTCCGCGCCGCTTTACACTAAATACGAATGACCACCTCAGGCATCCCGAAGTATCTTG
>JAUUYV010000168.1 GCA_030590275.1 Porticoccaceae bacterium | reverse complement strand
GCTATCATCGGCAAGCCCGCAAAAAATTTGATGACGAGTGCATTGACCAGGTCGATAAAGAAAGCTCCAACTAAAGGGATAATAAGGAAAGCTTTTGGTGATGGCCCATATTTAGACGTCAGGGCGTTCATGTTAGCGATGCCGACGGGTGTCGCACCCAGACCGAGGCCAGTAAACCCTGAGGCAATCACCGCCGCATCATAATCTCTGCCCATGAACCGGAAAACAATCCAGGTCGCAAACCCAGTCATCACAATAATTTGCGCACCGAGCACGATGAGTATTGGGCCAATGGCTTGCGCCAGAGTCCACAGTTGAATACTCATCAGGCTCATACAAAGAAAAAGCTGCAGGCTTAATTCCCCTCCTCGCTCCAAAGCGGTATCGCTCAGTTCCATTTTTAACAGATCTGCGCCATTGGTAATAATGATACCCACCACCATTGAGGTCAGAAACCCTGGCAAGGTAACCCCCCTGGAGAACAGCATCTGGTTAACCAAATCACCTGCTTGCACACAAACAGCCAATAGCATTATGGTTCCCAACACACTGCTAATGGGCGCAGCTAATACCGCCGTCGTACCATCCCCGTTGATTTTTTCCAGAGGAGCTGCGGTATTTGAATCCGGCAGGGGTTTCAGCTTATGTCGCTTAATCAGAAATTCGCCGACAGGGCCACCGATGATGCCCCCGGCAATCAATCCAAATGTGGCAAAGGCAATACCAATTTCTTTTGCCATTGTCAGGCCAGCTTCTTCAGCGACATTACCCCAGGCGATGGCGGTACCGTAACCGCCTGCAAAGGAAACGCTACCCCCAAATAGACCATATGCTGGGTGAGCTCCCATGCTTTTTATCAGTAGCACACCCGTTACATTTTGTATGATCAGAAAAAGCGTAGCGATTAATAGCAACAAGGCCAGCGCTTTGCCACCTTCTTTCAATAATCGTAGTTTCGCCGTGAGACCTATGGTGCTAAAGAAAATCAGCAGCAAGGTGTCACGCATTGCCATATCGAAACTGATTTTCCAGTCTGCAAAAACATAGACCAAAGCCACTAAAGTGCTACAGATTAAACCGCCAGTAACGGCGACCGGGATACTGTAACGATCTAGAAAAGCTATTTTCCGATTGATGGACGCACCAAGAAACCAGACTACGATGCTGATGACGAGGACATCACTACCTTGAATTACTATTTCCATGATTGTTACGTTTTTCTGTCAGCGTTGAAGGAAAAGACTGGGTAACTATAACAAGAACAATAAAGTTACTGATGTTGATGGATTGCAAAAAGATTATAGCGCATAGGAACATGCTCAACACCAGTTATACTACGTAACATTATTCAGTGCGTTTCACCCGCGATTGTTGCCCTGGAAGAGTGTTTAAAATAAGGCGGAAAACAGTTGTTGGCAAGGGCAGTTAAGGCTGAAGCGGCCGGTGGATAGTTACCTGAACGTACTGCGCAAACCTTACTCCGGTAACACGCCGGGGGACAGGTGATTTCACGAACCCGAATCGCATTCAGTACCGATGAGAAGTAGAATTCGCGTTATCAAGACTGTAAGCCTGTCGAGAGGACTACTTTGTGAGGATGAGTTGGAGGAAACAATGGATGTAGCTAAAAATCAGGCTGTTAGCAGCAAGTACTTTACCGGTAACTACCAGGGTGATCTTGGTGGGCTGAGTCAGGCTACGGCGAATGCCCGGGTTCTGGTTGATCGTGCGCTGAGTCACCTTAAGGGTGTATGCAGTGATGAGCAGGGACTGTCGGCACCCTTACTGGATGAACATCAACTAATTTGTTACGACATTTCCTTTTGTGTAGCGGACCTGTCTGCGACGGAAGCGTTGTTGGACTACACCCGGAAAATTGTTAGTCAGGATGAACTGGCAGCCTGGGTTGCCGGTCAATTCTGCTGCGAGGCTTTGCAGGCAGTGGCGGGCCGGCTGCTGGCCAGGCCGGATAACTATGGTTTGACGAGAGCCGACATTCACAGGAGTTTTGCAGAATTCGACAACTCGGGTTTGGGTGGGCATTACCTGTCGGCACAAAAGATGGCAGCTCTGGGCCGCGAGTTGATTGCTCGTGGGGGAGATTTTTTACCTTCTAACCTCGATAGTGAAAAAGAAATTATTCGCGATACCTTCCGCCGTTTTACCACCGATGTGGTGATGCCTCTGGCAGAGGAGATTCACCGTCAGGACCTGGATATACCCGAGTCCATTCTGCAGCCCTTACGGGAGATGGGTTGTTTTGGGATTTCGATTCCCGAGCGCTACGAGGGCTTGCAGCCAGACAGCGGCGATGACAGCCTTTATATGATTCTGGTGACCGAAGAGTTGTCTCGCGGTTCACTGGGTGCGGCGGGCAGCCTGATTACCCGACCGGAAATTCTTGCTCGTGCGCTGATAAAAGGCGGCACCGAAGGCCAGCGTCAATATTGGTTGCCCAGGGTCGCTAGCGGTGAAACCCTATGTGCAATTGCGCTGACCGAACCCGATTACGGTTCCGATCTGGCCTCCGCTAAACTTAAAGCCACAAAAACGGATGGTGGCTGGTTACTTAATGGCGCTAAAACCTGGTGTACTTTCGCAGGTACTGCCAATTTGCTACTGGCTTTAGCGCGAACCGGCAACGACAGCGATGGTCACCGGGGTCTAAGTTTTTTTCTGGTAGAAAAACCGCGCACGGAAGGGCATGAGATTAAAGTGACTCAGGAGGGTGGCGGTAAACTAAGTGGTCACGCAATCTCTACTCTCGGTTATCGGGGGATGCATTCTTTTGATCTGTCTTTTGAGGACTACTTTGTGACCGACGACCATCTTCTTGGTGAGGAAGGTGGTCTCGGTAAAGGCTTTTATTACGCCATGGCTGGTCTGACTGGTGGGAGGATTCAAACCTCGGCCCGTGCCGCCGGGGTGATGCAGGCTGCCTGTGAACAGGCTATTAGTTATGGGAGCGCGCGCAAGGTCTTTGCTCAGCCGGTTGCCGACTACCAGCTGACTTTAGTGAAATTAAGTCGCATGATTACTACCCTGCTGGCATCGCGACATTTTAATTATGCGGTCGCGAAGAAAGTGGATGCGGGCGAGGGCAAAATGGAGGCCAGCCTGGTCAAACTGTTTTCCTGCCGCTCCGCAGAGTGGGTGACTCGAGAGGCACTGCAAATACACGGTGGTATGGGTTATGCCGAGGAGATGCCAGTGAGCCGCTATTTTGTGGACGCTCGAGTCTTATCGATTTTTGAAGGTGCTGAGGAAACCCTGGCACTTAAGGTGATAGCGCGGGAGTTGATAGCAAGGGCCTGAACAAGAATACAAGTTTTCAATTGATGAATATAAATGTAGTTAAAACGGGAGTAGTACTATGAGCAATACGAAACATCTGGAAGGCAAAGGCATCGTGGTCACCGGAGCCGGTCGCGGCATTGGGCGCACCATTGCTCTGGAAGTGGCGAAGGCTGGCGGCAAGGTCATTGTTAATGACCTTGACCAGGACGTTGCAGAAGAAGTAGTTGCTGAGATTAAAGCCTTAGGTGGGGAGGCGCTGCCCAATACCGGTAGTGTCGCCGACTGGGAAAGCGCCAATACGATGATCACCCAGGCGGTGGACAATTTCGGTAGCATCGACGGTGTGGTCAATAATGCCGGTAACCTGCGCGATGTGATTTTCCACAAAATGACCCAGGATGATTTCGATCAGGTCATCGGTGTTCATCTGAAAGGCAGTTTTAATATCAGTCGTGCGGCCGCCACCCACTTCCGTAATCAGGAAAGTGGAGTCTGTGTTCATATGACCTCAACCTCGGGTTTAATCGGTAATTTTGGTCAGGCGAATTATGCAGCGGCCAAGGCGGGTATTGCCGCACTTTCCAAGTCCATTGCTATGGATATGCAGCGTTACAACGTGCGCTCTAACTGTATCGCTCCCTTTGCCTGGAGTCGCTTGATCGCCACCATTCCTACCGATACCCCGGATCAGGTAGAGCGGGTAGAAAAACTCAAGAAAATGACGCCGGAAAAAGTCGGCATTGTGGCAGCAGCCTTGTTAAGCGATAGAGCGGCTAACATCTCTGGTCAGATTTTTGCCGTGCGGATGAATGAAATCTTCCTGATGAGTCAGTCCCGTCCCCTACGTTCGGTGCACTCGGGTGATGGCTGGACAATCGACAGTATTTTTGACCGTGCGATGCCTGCACTCGAATCCCATTTCTATCAACTGGATCGTTCTCAGGATGTGTTTACCTGGGACCCGGTATAAGACGGGCAAGTTTAGTTCTTTTACTCACTAAAACTTGTGGAAAAAAATGGCTATTGATTACGAAAAATTAAAAAATCGGAAGTTCGATGAGATCGTCCATACCTACAGCGAACGCGACACTATGCTGTATGCGCTGGGCGTAGGTGTTGGCCACGACCCTTTGGATGAAAAAGCACTCCCTTTCGTTTACGAAGAAAACCTGGCCGCGTTACCGACTATGGCTGCGGTATTGGCCTATCCTGGTTTTTGGATCAAAGAACCGGATACCGGTGTGGACTGGACCAAAGTCCTGCATGCGGATCAGGAGATTGTGATTCACAAACCCCTGCCACCTTCGGGAACCGTAAAGGCGACGCCAAGGGTCGATGAGATTATCGACAAGGGTGAAGGCAAGGGTGCATTCATTTATTCTTCTCGCACAGTAACGACTGAGGATGGTGAGCCCCTGTGTACCCTGGTGCAAAATACTATGGCTCGTGGTCACGGTGGTTTTGGCGGTTCCACCGAGCGGCCGCCCACACCCCAGGTGATTCCAGAAACAGCTCCAGATATCAGCTGTGATCTGCCAACCCTGGCGCAGGCCGCGTTGATCTATCGACTTTCCGGAGATTTCAATCCACTCCATGCCGATCCGGCCGTTGCTCGTGAGGGCGGTTTTGATCGCCCTATATTGCATGGCTTATGTACATTTGGCGTCGCCGGGCACGCTTTGCTTAAGGAATGCTGTGATTACGATGTGGATCGTTTCCGCAGTATCAAGGCACGCTTTTCATCTCCGGTTTTTCCAGGTGAGACTATTCGTACGGAAATCTGGAAGCTGGATGAAGGGGTGGCCTTTCGCTGTCGCGTCATTGAGCGCGATGTGGTGGTTATCGATAATGGTTTTGCCGATGTGGGCTAGTGAATTTTGGGCCAGTGAAATGTGGGCCAGTGAATTGTGG
>JAUUYV010000001.1 GCA_030590275.1 Porticoccaceae bacterium | reverse complement strand
GTCTGATTGAAGTCATCATCCCAGTCGGACTCGATAGTGCACTCGGTAATTAGCTCATACTCACCGTTGTTCAAAATCATACCGCCGCTTTCCAATTCGCCTTCGGCAGTGCCGGTGGTCATGAGCATGGCACCGAAGGTTTCGTCAAAGCTGATTGGCAGCCAGCGATACCAGTGGATATTTTGCCAATAACGTGGGCCCCAGGAGTGATCGCGCAAACCATAACCGGAAAGAGTCCATACCTCATCGCCCACCTTAATCGTTCCTTTGGCTTTAACATGCTGTTCAAAGTGCGCACGGGCAAGAGCATGCTCCATATCGAGGTCGATTTGTGATCCGTCCGGATTAAGATGTTCGCCACCGTAAATGGGTGAAATTCCGGTGTAGTCCAAATCGACTGAACAAGACACTTTGGGGTTTTCCTTAAAGGCTTTACTCGGGTTCAGTAGCGCCTGTGGATCTTTCATCACCAGTATGTCGCCTTCATAGACAACCCGGATATTTTTGTAAGGTTCGATAATATCGAAGCGTGCGCCGCCCGCTTCGAAGGCATCGTTGCTGCTGATTTCTGCCTTCTGAAACATAAAGCCGGCTGTGCCGTCCGGAAAATACAGACAGATCGTAACCTCCGCATAACCTTCGTTTACGCGGTTGCCGATGCGAAACCATCCACCTATCTTCTGGTCACCGTCATAAATATTAAAGTAAGCGCTTTCGTTAAAATTAGAAACCGCTTCCGGTTCGTGGGTATACTCGTCCTTGGGTTCCATTCGGACATTGTCGCCCGGTTTTGTAATAAACGCATGTTTTGGCACGATATTTTCTCCAGATAGGGTGTTAGATACTGTGGTTTGCAAGGTTTTGTTGGGGGCGAGTATGCTGGATGGCTATGTTACGGGCAAGTTTGAATAAACGACTTAGCTCCTCTGAATAAACGATATAGCTCCGAAGCGAAGAGGTAGCCGGATGAGACTTAGCATCTCAGGTAGAGAGCAGTATGAGTGAAGGTCTAATCGGTAAAAGTGATATTTCCGGCTTGTTAGTGGATCAAGCTCCCGACGCCATTATTTTTGCCGATCTGTCTGGCATCATTCGGCTTTGGAATGCAGCGGCAGAGCGGATATTTGGCTTTGATGCAGATACGGCAATCGGCGCCAGCCTGGATATTATTATTCCCGAGTCATTTCGAGAAGCCCACTGGCTTGGATTTGATCGTGCCATTGCCGAATCGCTTACCAAATATGTTGGTCAGGCCTTACCGACTCGGGCTCTTCGAGCGGATGGCACCGAATTTTATGTGGAATTAAGCTTCGCAATTATCCTGGATAATGAAGGCAAGGCTCTTGGCTCGGTCGCGCACGCCCGGGATATTGACGAACGTTATAGCAAAGAACGGAGCAACCGTAAGCGTTTGAAGGAGCTGGAAGCCGAGTTGGTCAAATAACAAATAACTTTGCCAGATGTGTTGAGGCGAGGGCTCCCGGGAGGTTTAGCCGTTAATCCGTGCGGGTATCAATAAACGAATAACCCTCAATATCCTCCGACGTTTTATCATCAGTTGTAATTTCAGTAAATTTAACTTTATTTTCTCCAATAAATTCATAAAGGTATTTGTCAGGGTTGTCATGCACGCCATGTTGTTTTTCATAAAAATAGCCTTCTTTTACCCACCAGGTTCCTTCATTAATCTCCGTACTGGATAGAACCTTATAGTGATAGGTTTCATGGACTAATTTAAACGTACCGTCTAGTTTTCTGGTTTGTGTCCATGCGTCTCTTCTGGTTTTATCTTGATGGAGGAATGCCCCAGTCCATACGCCAACAAACTTTTTAGCATCTGCACTCATCTCTTCAGTGTTAAGACTAGAGCCCTCAGCGCCAGAGTGAGAAATGTAGCCGAAGCAGAGAAGAAGCGCTGCCATATAAAATACTTTGTTTTTCATAGTTCGAATCCTGTTTGAAAAATATTTTGTTTATAAGGCTTTTCTAAAAGTTAAATAGCCCACTAATTCTCGTTACCTTTACTTTACCCAAATTGAAGTGCTTGAAGCTTGTAGGTCAAAGTGTAGCGCTCACAGTTTCTCTTTTTGATCTGTCTCATGCGGACTTCTTTACTTGACGAAATAACGTGTTCACCAAAGTGCTACAAGATTATGCCGCTGGTTTAATGAATACATCACACTTCTACTAGCATCCGTGTAAGATTAACAATTACTCTATCGTTTAAACAAGAAGTATATACTTTGTATCTAGATCTAGCCCTGATCGCAGGGTGCATACTGGTGTTTAGTAGCGTTGCAGGACGCATCGAAAAGTCGTGGGTCAGTGGGCCTATCGTGTTTGTTGTTTTCGGCTTTCTTATCGGTCCACGTGTGCTAAACCTGCTCTCCCTGGAGATGCAAAGGGATACGCTGAAAACATTGGCAGAACTGACCCTGGCGCTGGTGCTTTTTACCGATGCGGCTGGTGCTGACCTTAAAGTCTTGCGCCGCGAGGCGATGATTCCGGTGCGGATGTTATTGATTGGACTACCCCTGACGCTCTTACTTAGCTTCGGAGCTGGGAGCATGTTGTTCAGTGAATTGGCAATTATTGAGGTGGCAATACTCGCCGTTCTTTTGGCCCCCACCGATGCTGCGTTGGGGCAGGCAGTTCTCAAAGAACAAGCGATACCAGCAAATTTACGCCAGGGTTTAAATTTTGAAAGCGGTCTGAATGACGGCATATGTGTGCCTATATTGCTTGTTTTGCTCGTTCTTGCCGCTGAACAGGCCACTCATGTTTCGGGTTATTATTTGGTCCTAAGCCATCTGGCAGCAGAGCTGGGTATCGGTTTACTCGTTGGTGTGGTACTCGCGGCCTTTAGTGTCTGGTTGCTGCGTTACGCTCGCGAGCAAGGCTGGTTAAGCGCAAGCTGGTTACAGCTACCTGTTTTTGCCCTGGCAATTACCAGTTTTGCTACAGCCCAGTATTTTGGTGGTAGTGGCTTTATTGCTGCATTTTGCGGTGGGCTATTGTTTGGTTATCTATTAAGGGGGCAGCACGAGGACTTGTTACGCTCCGGGGAGGGCACCGGAGATGCCTTTGAGTTAGTGACCTGGGTTCTGTTCGGTGCAGCTGTGGCCGGAAAAGCTCTACCCAACCTTACCTGGCCGGTTTTTGGCTATGCCGTGCTTAGCCTAACCTTGCTACGTATGTTGCCCATTTTTATTTCGCTATGGGGCACGGGCCTGACAATACGGAGCAAGCTGTTTCTGGGCTGGTTTGGCCCCCGTGGCCTGGCTACTATTGTGTTTGCCATTATGGTGATCAACGTCGATTTACCCAATGGCGATATCATTATCACCATCGCTTCGTTTACCGTGATGATGAGTATCATTCTCCACGGTATTAGTGCCAAACCCTGGGTTAACCAGTGGGCAAGAAAGTAAAGGCTAGTGAGGTTTTCGCAAGCAGTTAGAGCTGGAGTCTGGCCCTGTTGATTTTTAATAATTTTAACGAATAAATAATGTATCAAAAAATACATTATTTCGCATAACAGCGACTTTATGGGGGGGTGTAGATTAATTGCCTGTAACTAAATAAGCATAAACTAGAATTAATAACCAAAGCCCACCGAATGCCCCATTTTTATTAAGCCACCACTAGCTTCAACTCTAGTAGATTCTAGATGCAGAATGGCAGTTAAAATCAGTGATGCTACGAATTATGATCAGAAAAGATCAATGCTGAAACTACTTATAAGTGTGAGTATTACAGTAGTGCTTGCGGCAAAATAAATTATTTTTTCATTTTTAAGTGCTGGTTTTTTCTAAGAGTAAGCACGCTAATCTCTACGTACAATAATGCTGCGATCACTGAAGGTATTTCTGTTTTCATAATTCGCTTGTGGATAGAACGCCGCTAGCATTGGCCGTCGGGTTTTTAGCTGCGAAGCAGCGTTCCTGCGGTCCGATGCCCGGTCTTGCTAACTTTTTATAAATCGAGGTTCCGAGTCAAAACTTCCGCAGATTTAATGATGCGCTTTGTGCGATGAAGCTCCGGATGTTTTTCTTCGTCGGCATATCCTGCGGGCTCTTCGGTCCCCACGTTAACAAACCAGGAGGCTTCGGGCCTGCGCTCACCCAACTGTTTCCTTAGCGCCTGCGGTGTAATGCCCAACGCTTTCGCCGCCGCATTGTAGGTGCAGCGAGTCTTAACTTTGTTTAGGTAATCCACTACTACGCTAATCTTATCTTGCATTACAATACAACCTTTGCAAAGTTAACAGTTTATTCAGACGACACCATCGCATTAACACTTGGCGCACTATCCAGAAATTCATAAGGGACAAAAAACGTTAGTATTCTAAACTATTTCAAAGCGTTACCCTAATTGTCCTGATTAGCTCCGTCGGTGATAGTGCGACGGCAGCACAGGTGCTTTTATTTTCCTTCCCCTGCGCACATTTTTAAAGCCTTTAAGTTTCAAGCAGATAGAGCCTCGCAAAGCGATAATGCGATGGTGGCGGCTGATCTCGGAAGCTTGGCTTAAATTCGGGCATTAAGTAATGCTGGATGCAATAATGGTACCTGCTTACTCAGCTCTCCTCCCTCAGCAGACTTAGCGCCGGTTTGTTCAGTGCGCTACTGCTAGCGACTATGCCGATGATGGTAACCACAAGGCCCAATAACAGCGGCAACAATTGCCAGGTGGAAAACATTGACGCTTTGGACATGAGCCGAGTGGTGATGGGGTGCATGGTGACGAGAGTAATAAATGTTGCGCCTGCTGCCGCTGAGCCGCACAGGGTCAGGAACTCTGCCCAGACCACTCGGTGAAGCAGAGCACGGTTTCCACCCAGGGTTCGAAGTAGGGCGTTATCTCGTCCCCGCTGCATTTGGCCACTGAGTAAGGCGGCGGCCAGTACGAGAATGGCCGACAGCATCATTAACAGCGCCAGTAATGCGGTGGCCCCGCTGGCCTGGCGAATAATTTCGTTGGCCTTGTCTAACAGAGAGTTTACGTCGAGTAGGGTAATGTGGGGCAGCTGCTGCATGAGCTCCGCCAGGCGAGCGCCATCGCCTTCTGGTAGCCAGAAGCCGGTCAACCAGGTACTGTCCTGTTCCGCCAGACTGCCCGGCGTGAAGATGAAATAAAAGTTCGGTTCAAAGGTATCCCAGTCGACATGTCTAATGCTGCTTATGGTGGTGGTGAGGGGCTCTCGGCTGGTGGTAAAGGTGAGTCGATCACCTTCTTTAAGGCCCAGTCCTTTGGCGACTTCACTCTCCACCGACACGGTTCCTGGACTCGGGTGCCAGACTCCGGAGATAATTTTATTACTGGCCAGCATGCTGGGAGCTTCGGTTAGAGCCAGGTCTCGGTTGAGGGCTTCGTGGCGATTTTCCTTCTCTTTTGTGACGGCTTTGCTCACTGGCTCGCCATTGATTTCGGCCAGGCGGCCGCGGACGATGGGGTAAACCGGTTGAGTAAGGGCCTGATGTTGCTGCAGCCAGGTATCGAAGGTTTCCATGTCGTCGGTGAACAGGTTCAGCACAAAATGGTTGGGTGCCTGTTCTGGCAGGCGGGTACGCCAGTCATCGAGTAATTGATTGCCGGTTTGTCCGGCCAGTGCCAGTACCGCCATGGCAATGGTCAGCGCGGCGAGTAGTGGCAGGGTGGTGGCGGGACGGCGGCTTAGGCGGCGTAATCCCAGGCGGATTGCCAGGGGCAAGCGGGCGCTGATTAGATCCAGGCCTTTTAACAGCGGGAAGAATAGTGCGGGCAGTCCCACACACAGGGCGATTAGCAATAACAAAAGTGTGCCCAGATCGCTCAGCGAGTCGGTGATTAAACCGGCGAGTAGCACGGGTGCTGCTAAAGCCCCGGTCAACTCCAGATTGGTCGATAGCGCCTGCCGACCCTCCCTTTTATTGAGAATATCCATGGTAGGAATACGAACCAGCATACTCAGCCGGGGCAGCGCAAAGGCGAGCCAAAGTAGCAGGGTAGCTGCTACCACGGTGGACCAAAGTGCCAGGCCTCCGGCTGGGGATTGCTGCCAGTTGAGGTAATGGCCCAGGACGGCGATTAGTAGAAAGCCCAATAGACTGCCGGTAACAGCGGCGGGGATAATCGCGATAAATTCTGCGCCCAGTAAACGGCTGATAATCTGCCGGCGTTGTGCGCCAAAACTGCGTAGTAACCCGGCGAGCCGAGCGCGTTTGGCGACGCGCTCGGTAGTCGCAAGATAAACCGTAGCGCCACAGAGCAAAGTAATAAGCAATACCGCCAGGTTGGACCACAGGGTTAATTGGCGCAGCGGCCCCATAGAGCGAACTTCGGCGTTACTGACGTCTTCCAGACGTTGATCCGCTCGTAAGGTGGGTTCCAGCTGGTCTTGCAGGGTGGTCACGGTATTACTGTCTGCAGTGATGTAGTGGCGAAAACGAACTCGGGTGCCGGGGCCGAGTATACCGGTTGCGTCGAGGTCCGCTCGGTTAAACAGGATGCGTGGGCTCATGCTATAAAAGCCGGCACTTTGATCGGGAAGTTGTCTGACAATGGCAGTAACGCGAAGCGTTTTGTGACCGAGGCTAAGCTCAGTGCCCGGAGCAACTCCCAAACGGTCGAGTACCTGGTCGGCAACCCAGAGCTCACCGGGAGGCGGGCCTTCGGGCACGGGAATCGCAGTTCCAAAGCGGTCTGAGGCACTCTGGATGTGTCCATGTAGAGGGTATGTTGCATCCACCGCTCGGGCGCTTACCAGCAGTAGTTCATCCTTATGAACCAGCACGGTGGAAAAATCGATAAGTGAAGTTGTGCGCAGGTTTTCCAAAGCTGTCAACTGCTGGTTTTCTGGTTTGCGCGTGCCGCTCAGCACCAGTTCTCCGCCCAGCATTTCCGCAGTTCGCACGGCAAAGCGTTGTTCTAGCTCGGCTCGTAAACTCATCACCGAGGCCAGCGCAAAACCAGCGATGATCAGTGCCATGGCCAGTAGACGAAAGGCTTTGTCGCGCCAGGGACGCAACAGTATTGTCATCACCCCTGGGGCTCCTTCTGGGTTTGCTCTTCTTCCAGGCGGCCCTGATCCAGATGCAGGTGTCGTTCGCAGCGCATTGCCAGTTGCTCGTCGTGGGTTACCAACACCAGTGCGGTGCCGGTTTCCTGATTAAGCTCGAATAACATTTCAATCACTCGTTTGCCGTTGGCGTGGTCGAGGCTTCCGGTTGGCTCATCGGCAAATAACAGTTGAGGTTTGACGGCAAAGGCTCTGGCCAGCGCCACCCGCTGTTGCTCGCCTCCGGATAAGGTTGAGGGGAAATGTGTTAGACGGTGACTCAGGCCAACACGTTCTAACCAGGTTTCTGCTTCCTGATGGGGTTTGTTAATACCTTTCAACTCCAGAGGTAGCATCACGTTCTCCAGGGCGTTGAGGTCGTTCACCAGATGGAAGTGTTGAAACACAAAGGCACAGAGTTGTCCGCGTCGAACGGCTCGGCCGTCTTCATCCAGTTGGCTGAATGCCTCACCATCGAGTAGTACTTTGCCAGAAGTGGGTACGTCGAGACCAGCCAACAAGCCCAGTAGTGTTGATTTACCGCTGCCCGAAGGGCCTGTAATAGCCACGCTTTGTCGCGGCATTAAGGTAAAATCGATATCGTCGAGTATGCTTAATCCGCCATCGGGGCCTGGCACCTGTTTGCCAAGTGATAGTGCCTGTAGTAATGGTGTTTTTACTTCTTGTTTATCAAATGTTGGAATATTGCTCATGGTGTTAAGGATATTGCAATCGCTCCTGGTCATATTAATCGCGCTGCCGGCTGCAGCCGTGGACAGCATTTCGCCTGTTTCGGTTGAGCCAGATCGTGGTGCCTTGTTAATACTGGGTGACAGTATCAGCGCCGCCTATGGTATTGACAAAAGGGCAGGCTGGGTAGCATTACTGCAAACTAGACTCGATAGTAATTGTGGAGGTATGTCAGTAGTCAATGCCTCAGTAAGTGGTGAAACCACCCATGGAGGTCGGGTTCGCCTACCTGCTTTGCTAGCAGAGCATCAACCCGCTTTGGTCGTTATCGAGCTGGGTGGTAACGACGGTTTGCGAGGCCAGTCGCCTGCGGTGATGCAACAAAACCTGAAATCGATGATTGAACTGTCGCGTAAAGCCGATGCACAAGTGGTTTTGCTGGGAATATTGATCCCGCCAAATTATGGAATTGCTTATCAGACCTTATTTGAACGGGCCATTGCCGATGTGGCGGAATCCGAACAGGTAGCTTTCGTTAAATTTTTTCTCGAAGGCATAGGCGGGCGACCAGCGATGATGCAGAAAGATGGTGCGCACCCAGTAGCCGAGGCACAATCTATTTTGCTCGACAATGCCTGGCTTGCCTTAGAGCAGCCTTTGCAGGCCCTGTGTGAACCGCTGCCTTCAACGTTTTAAGTTGTTTTTTAGTTACTGGAGTTACGGTTTACTAAAACCCCTTATGTTTCTAGAATGTGTTTTTAAATAGCAACACAGCCGCCATCTACCGGCATGGCATGTCCGGTCACGAAAGACGCTTCATCGGAACATAAGAAAGCCACGACACGACCCACTTCTTCGGGTTCACCCAATCGACCAATGGGTTGCAGGCGCAATAATTGTTTTTCCATCCAGGGTTTTTCGTTGATGGCTCGTTCCAGCATTTGAGTACGAATCCCTCCGGGGCAAATGGCATTAACGCGGATTCTTTTTTTGGCAAATTCGACGGCTGCGGTTTTGGTTAATCCCACTACGCCATGTTTGGCTGCGACGTAAGCGGGTACACCTTTGGCGGCGACCAGGCCGGCTACGGAAGCGGTATTGACGATAGCGCCTCCGTTACCCTGGGAGAGGAACTGGTTAATCTGGTATTTCATGCAGAGAAATACGCCTTTTAAGTTGACGTCGATGTTGAGGTCAAAGTTTTCTATCGAACAGTTTGGTGTGGTGGCCGCTTCGCCTTCTACGCCAGCATTATTGAAAGCAATGTCGAGCCGACCATAAGTGCCTACGGCTGCTCGAATCAGGCTTTGTACCTGATCTGGGTCCGCCACATCGCACGATTTAAACATGGCTTCGCCACCGGCGCTTCGAATGCGCTTAACTGTGGCTCGTCCGCCTTCTTCATTAATATCAGACACCACTACAGTGGCACCTTTTTGGGCAAAAATATCGGCCGTCGCGGCTCCGATTCCCGATGCCGCTCCAGTAATCAGGGCGACTTTTGATTGTAGTAAACCAGGCATCATATTTTCCTTTTCCAGGTATGGGGGTAGTTAATTATCGATAATTGAAGTTGTCGGCAAGCCCCACAGGCTTATTATGGAGCGAACCTTTGTTGTAATACAGACATTACCAAGTAGCGGCTGTTGGCCAATGAGGTCTGCCTTTTCAACGGAGCGGGAAGGTCAGGCAGGGCTATATGCTGTGAATAGATGATACTAGAAGCAGATTCAGAACGAATGGTTTTTGCGGGAGCTATTTTTGGGGGAGTTATGCTGAATCAGGTTTAGCAGGCCCTAGTAATGTAAGCCGCACTCCATGTGCTCTTTGGGCTTGGTGGGATCAAGATAATCCAGTTCATAAGGCAGGTTGTGCTGAGTAATATAGTCTGCGAGGTCCCCGGTACTCCAGTGGAATGTCGGCGCTACCTTGGTGACCAGGCGTCTCGCATCCCAGGTGAAAATGTTCTGGGTTTTGCGGAACTCGGTTTCGTCGTGGCGAATACCGGTGATCCAGAGGTCGGGTTTCAGGTCTTCAAAGGCTCGTTTGAAAGGTTCGAGCTTTACGGTTTGCGTAAATGTTTTGTGTTCGGGGGTGTCAAGGCCGGGAACTCCCCCATAGCGTGCCTCCAGATGTCCGGCAGACAGCCGAGGCTGATAGATTTTTAGATTCAGGTTTAGCTGCTGCACCAGTTTTTCGACGAGTCGGTAAGTGGCTGGTGTATTGAATCCGGTGTCGCACCACAATACCGTGATATCGGGTTGAATTTTTTGGACCATGTGAAGCAATGCTGCAGAATAGGCGGAAAAACTAGTACTGATGAGGGGGTGTTCTGCTGCGCTTAGTGCTTGTCGAATAATATCTTCCGGTTTTGCGGCGGCTAAGGTTTCATTTGCCTTTGTCAGGTCGAACAGGGGAGCAGCGACAGGAACCCCGGTAATGATAGGGTTGCGTTTGATGCCTGGAGTTTGTTGGTCGACCGCGAGGCTCATAATTTTCCTGGGATTAGCTTTCCGGGATAGTTTTTGCAACACGCTTGTAGGGTGTCTTGCGCTAAGGTCAGGGATTAAAACCCCAATCAGCACTTAAGTGAAATAACACTTTTTAATATGCTTATTTCGACTAACAAGGATGCAACTTATTTCTTTTTTGTGTTTGTTCGTATATTTGGGGAAAGAAGATGCTTATAGCTATCGGTAATTTGACTATAAGCTTTTGGCTTTCCGTATCTACTTGTTTTTATAGCTTATTTCTATGACTATGTCGTCACAATGTAAGCACAAACCTCTAACTGGAGAGCCCTATGTTTAACTTGCAGACAGCCACTTCGGAGCAAATGGCCAAGGTAATTCCCTACCTCAAGGTGTTTTCTTCTCTTAATGAAAAGGTATATCGCTGGAGTGGGGGCCGTATTCTAGGGAAATTAAACGGTCACGACGTCTGCCTGGTAACAATGACCGGGGCAAAATCAGGTAAGAAGCGGGTAATTCCCCTCATGCACGTACCTTATAAAGACGGGGTTATTATTGTCGCTTCTCAGGGCGGTGCTCCCAACAACCCCATTTGGTTTAATAATCTGGTGGCAAACCCGGATATCAAAGTGCAATACAAAACTAACAAAATGCGGCTTCGAGCACGGCGGGCGGATGCGGTAGAGAAAGAAGCGGTGTGGCCAGTATGTTGTGAACACTACCCGGATTATGAGCTATATCGACAGCGTACCGACCGGGATATCCCGGTATTTATTTGCGAACCAGTTTAGCGTTTGCCGATCCGCTATCAGTCAAGGAGATTACAGAGGCGGGCGGTGGTGACGCTTCCTAATCCGCCGATCATATTCATCATAGCGTCAAGGTGGGTTTTACGGCCATAGGCCACTCGCAGACCAGTAGCCGTGATGGCTGCAGTTTTATAGTGGTTAAGGACATCGTAGTAATGGAGCTTTTGGGGGTCGATGGGGTTCCCGGTCAAGTTCTCATAGGTTTCGAGGAATTCTTCATAGGGTGCGAGTCCGCAGGCCAGTAGATTGCCGGCCTCGTCCGGGCAAGCCATTAATTTGATACCGATATACGCTAGATCCTCGTGGTAGTCACCCAGGTGGCACAGCTCCCAGTCTAGAATGCCATTGATCTGGCTGTTATCGTCGTACATGAAATTACCACTGCGGTAATCACCGTGCACGATCACCGGGTTTTCCACAACGGGCATATTTTCCCGTAACCAAAGTGCTGTTTGTTCTACAACTGGGTGAGCACCTAAGGTATCTTCGTGCCAGATGCGTTCCCACGCGCTCAGTGACCAGAGGTTGGCTTCTTTTGTGCCAGGTAAGGGAGCATCGTAGGTAGACAGGTCTTTTTTCCGCCAATCGACGCTGTGAATAGTGGCCAGGTGCTCTATGAACTGGTGTTTTAAAGCCTTTCTGAGTTTGGGTTCGAAGTACATGCCTATGCCGGTCATTTTGCCGCCGTCTTCGGGTTGTACTGTTCCCTCCAGGAAAGCTGCAATAAGGAAGGGTCGCCCGAGGTCCTCAACGGTGGACTCCGCCCAAAACACCTCGGGAACCGGTATTTCTCCCCACATGGCCCTGAGCATCTGGGCTTCACGCATTCGGTGTGTTTCAACCACGGATTCCAGCGGATCCATGCGCAAAATCATTTTTTGGGTTTTACGTTCGGTGGATGAGTTTTCCCAGTCCAGCTCGAAGGTGAATTGTTCTTTGGAGGCACCGCCGGTGAGGCGTTTTAAGTTTCTTGTGGCGAGATCCTGTTGTCCAGTCTGTCGTTTCAGGTAGGCCAGCAGATCAGCGTCAAGGGCTGAAAAGTCCATGCTTTGTTCGCAATCGTTGTTTCGGTCCTTTAATTTTCTGGTTAAGACCTCATCCACGGCCCGCTCGACGGGAAAGCGACTGCGAATCTGCTCTATCCAGTCATCTGTGGGTTGGGCTCGGTTTGTTAATGCTTTTGTGTAATTGCTCATGATGACCTGATGCGAGCCTTAAGGCGCGCGAGTATCGTTAATGGAAACAAACGTTATGGTTAGAAATGCCTCTGTCCACTGGAAGTCAGACAGAGGCCAAAGGCGCTAGCTACATGCAGACGTCCTGCACCTCACCCCAACCGATTACTCCGTCCAGTTCCCAGCGCAAAAAGGACTGGGTAGCATAGACAAAGGGCCAGGGTTGCCAGGGGTTGGAAGTAAAAGCGGTGCCGGTAAAGTTATGTACTTTGCCTCGCTTGTCTTCCACCTGCAGGGTCATGTGCTGGTGTAACAGATCGTTGCGAATGAGTCTGCCGGAGCCTTTGACCAGACCGTATACCTGGTCACCTTCTCGGACATAACCGTGAACGATCGATTTGTAGTCGCAGTTATCTTCCGGGTTCAGTTCCCACAGGCAGTGGATACTGACGTCGTTGTCGAAGTTGGCGTTGAGCCAGCAAAAGTTGGCAAACTGGTCTTCAAAGCGCTCGCCCCAGCTGTGATCCATGCTCGATACACAGTTGATATCGTGGGTTTTCCCGTCGATGGTGAACTTGCCGGTGACTCGGCCGCTTTGGTCCCAGTGCCCTGCGTAAGCGGTCGTTGACACCGAGTCGTCGGCAGAGGCTGCCAGAGGGTCCTGCTTGGGATCGTGAATGTCGTAGGGTTCCATCAGTGCTTTGTATTGCACGTCAAAGGATACCCCACGCTTGCCGTCGTATTTGATGTCGTAGTCCATAACCGGTTTGGTACATTTAATGGCCAGGCCATTGCCTAACTCGTAGTCATCGAAATTGCTTTTCGGGAAGGGTAGATGAACCTGGTTATTGCTGTACCTGACCATATGAGGAGTGTTGGAAAAACCATCGGTGATAGTAATGCTGGATAACACCACACCGGCATTTTGTCGGGTGAGTACGTAGACATTAACGTGGATAGGTTCTTCCGGTACATAAAAACCAAAGTAATTGGTTTCGGCCCAGTAATGGGTGTCGGAGGTGGGTTCGTGAAAGTACATGTCTTGTTCAGTAATCATAAAAGATCTCCTTTTTTAGCCTTTTGTTGAAAAGCAGTTTCGGTAATTTTTTTGCTGCACAGTGGAATACTCAATTTAAAACCCGCTGAGGCTTGCAAAGCGGTCGCGGTGATAGAGGCCGTCGCCCAGGGTGATTTCCGCGACTCTCGCTCGCTTCATAAACAGGCCAATATCTTCTTCGTCAGTCATCCCGATGCCACCAAACATCTGGACGGACTCTCGGCCGATTAAGTTCGCTGTCTCCGATGTCCGTGCCTTGGCTGCGCTGACCATCAGCGAGACATCGTTTCGATCATCGTCAATAGCCCGTAATGCTTCCAGAGTTAAGGACAGGGAATGTTCCCGTTCACAAAACATATCTGCGGCGCGGTGTTTTAGCGCCTGGAAAGTGCCGATTAGTACGCCGAATTGCTTGCGAGTGTTCAGGTAAGCGAGAGTTCGTTCAAAGGCTTCCGACATCGTGCCCAGTAATTCGGCATTAAGCCCGGCACATGCCCGATCAAAAACCAGTTCGAGGGTGTCTGCCGCTCGACCAATTTCTCCTACAACCCGGTCCGCTGAGACTAGCGTATTCTCAAAGCGGATCGACGCTGAATTGCGACTATCCAGGGCGCGCAAGGGTGTGATTTCAAGGCCCGCTGCCTCGGGCTCAACCAGAACCAGAGTTAAACCGTCTCTGTCGTTTGGGGCACCGGAGCTGCGTACGACAACTATTAATTGATCCGCGCCGTGACCATCCAGTACAAAGCGTTTTTCGCCGTTGATTCGAATACCTTCCGGTGTTACTTCTCCCCGGGTTGCAACCTGCCAGGGAGAAAACCTGCCGGTCTCCTGAAATGCCAGTGCCAGTATCGCCTCGCCCGTGCAAATTCCTGGTAGCCATGCTTCTTTTTGCGTCTCGTTGCCAGCAAGAAGAAGGGTGTTGCCCGCCAATAGGACAGTCGATAAAAAGGGATGGGAGGCCACGGATCGTCCTAATTCCTCCATGACCACACCAAGCTCTGCATAACCGAGATCGAGACCACCGTATTGTTCCGGGAAGATTATCCCGGTCCAGCCGAGTTCGGCCATTTGCTGCCAATGCTCGCGGGAGTAGCCGAGCGAGTCATCGCCGTCGCGAAATTCTCGCACCTGGTTAACGGGGAAAGTGGCGCTAACAAACTCACGGGCAGAATTTTTGAGAAGCTCCTGCTCCTCGGTGAGAACTAATGACATATCTTATAATCCTGTGGCGCACCAGGCCTACGCTCGAGTGATGCCTCGAACCGCCTTGGTATGCTCATGTTTTTTAGTCCGGTAAATCCAGAATTCGTTTGGCGATGACGTTACGCTGGATTTCGCTAGAGCCACCTTCTATTGAATTACCCTTAGCGCGCAACCATTGGCGGGTAGTGCGTAGAGCGGCCGGAGTAAAGCCCTCGCCTTCCCAGCCAATACCGTCGGTACCGCGAATACTGATCATCAGTTCGTGGCGGCGATTGGTTAGATCACAGCCGTAAAGCTTTAACATGGACGCAATATGTGGTTCCCCACGGCCTGCTCTGGCTTCATCGCTACCGCGGCTCATGGTGAGTCGTAAAGCCAGGCTGTCCAGCTCGCACTGCGCCACCCGATCCCGAATTAAGGGATCGGCAATCTGCTCAGCGGCGTTAACACCTATTTCCTGGGTGGCGAGTTCGGGAAGAGTGAGTGCACGCCTGGCATCGCCTCGACCAATGGATCCAAGGGCCTGACGCTCGTGTTGGAGCAGTTGCTTGGCCAGGCTCCAGCCCTGACCAGGTTGGCCCATTAAGTTTTCTTTTGGTACCCGAACATTGTCGAAAAATGTTTCGCAGAAAGCCGACGGCCCGCTGATCAAACGGATGGGAGAAACTGTAATCCCCGGGGTCTTCATGTCGATCAACAAAAAACTGATGCCTTCGTGTTTGGACGCTTCGCGGTCGGTGCGTACCAGGCAAAACATCCAGTCTGCGGAATCGGCGTGAGACGTCCATAATTTTTGCCCATTGACGACGAACTCATCGCCGTCCAGGTCGGCGCGGGTCGACAGGCTGGCAAGGTCAGACCCTGAGCCCGGCTCGCTGTAGCCCTGACACCAGAAGACCTCATCGCGGGCAATTTTAGGTAAGTGCTGCGCCTTTTGCTCGGGGGTGCCGTGCTCTAGTAACACGGGACCAAGCAGGAACAATCCTGCACTAATCGGTGTTGATCTTACCTGAGCGCGGCGTTGTTCCTGGGCAAGAATACGGGCTTGTTTATCTGAAAGCGCTGCGCCGCCGTACTCTTCTGGCCAGGTTGGGGACAGATAACCCTTCTCGGCTAAGCGTTTTAGCCAGAGTTGCTCGTAGCGTTTGAGTTCCCTTGGGTCTTTCCCTTCGGCTCCCGGTGTTTGACGCAACTCGGGGGGATAATTTTGCTCGATCCAGCTGGCGATCTCGGCACGAAATGCTTCGGCGTCCGTTTGTTTGTTTTTCATGGTCTGGATTCTAGCGCGCATTGGCGCTGGCTGTCATGTGCTGTGAATCATTTCACCCTGAATAATGTTCTATATCAAAGCGATTCATAGGCAGCCCATAGGCCGCTCGAGAAGGGTGTCGGGGGTGGCCGTGTTTGCTGAGAGAGCCATAATGACACCAGGGTAATGGTTTACGCTGTAGGGCCTGATAGATGTCAGTGCAGCTTTTTGCTAAATAGGGCCGCAGTTGAATGTTTTGTCCCCAGGCAGCCCAAATGCCGCTTACCGGCCAGCCTTCAAGAGCATGCTGAATGATTTGAATGTTCTTTTGGCTTTTCTTTATATCCTGTCGTTTAGGCAGGGCTTTGGGATCAGTAGACCGCTGTGGATAAAGATTGGCCATCACAAAGCCATCGTAGGCATTGTTGCGAGCGATGGTTTCTACCTTGGTAGCCGTAGTGTCTGAGGTGTGCCGGTCAGCGGTGCTGGGGTTGAGACCGATCACCAGCAGCATGTTTTTCCCTTGTTTGCCAAGCAAAAAGCGGCAGGCGCTTTTATCATCGGCCGTATATATATCGTACATCGGATGTTTTGTCAGTCAGTAGAAAGTGCTTAGTGGTGGGTCAGAGTAATCACGAAATAATAACTCAGGCCGGGATCACGATGTCGGAGATGGCAAATATTTTCCACTGCGGGTCTCCATTTTCAGTTTTTTGTTTGGTAAATGCGTAAAACGCAGATACCGTTTCAATCAGCGAACCATCTTTTCTTACACGCTCGGCGCTATGGAGTATTACGTGGGCCTTGGTGGGGGTGACCAGGGATACGCTAAAGTCAGAATTGATGGTGGAATGCCATTGTTTTTGTTCTCGAAGCTTAGCGGGCGATACCGGGAATGCGTCGAGCGTATGTACTTCGCCATCGCCGATGTAGGTCAGAGGGTAGTGGATGAGTTGTTCCACGGTGTCCATATCGTCGTTTATAAATGCATTTAAATAGCGCTCATAGGCTTGTCTTACCAGGGCGGCTCCCGATTTTGCATTTTTTATGTCCATTAATTTTATCCTCCCATGTTCGTTTTTGCGGTCGATGAGCTTGCCCCCCGGTGTTCATCACTGCTGAACTGGTGGGTCGCCAAACTTGCGTAGAGTTCAGATTCTGCCAGTAGCTGTG
>JAUUYV010000185.1 GCA_030590275.1 Porticoccaceae bacterium | reverse complement strand
TCCCAGTTGTCGGCAAAGGTCATACTAGCCCGGATACCGGGTGAAGACATTCGCTCATCCGCGTATTCCTCGGCACCCAGATCAAAAATCACGTGGCGACGAAAGTCCAGGCCATTAGCCAGGTCCGCCACCCGGAAAAACAGGGCCTCGCCCCAGGCGATTTGCTGCTGCCCCAGCCGCACCCAGAGAGGACCGCTCTGGTAGTCTAGATAAAGCGAAGGAGTATCAAGCATGTAATCGTTGTTGCTGATCGACAGGGCGGTGGCTTCATTGCCGTGGTTATTCACATTAAACTGATTGGGTTCCCCGCTCTCGCCATCGAGATAGCCACTATCGACGGTATTTGAAAAAACATCCGGCTGATAGATACCCCGTATTTTCATAAAACCGCTCACGTTCTCGGAGATATTGGCATTGAAATCCAGTTCGACACGAGTAGCAAAGATATTCCAGTCATTCTCCTTGGATTTATCCGGATCCGTATAGAGACTGGGAGCCCCCAGGCCAGGCGGAAGTAGTCCGGCAGGCGCCGTAATCAGCGGTGCAAATACCCCCTGATACCCGTGACTAGTCCCGTTGAACTTACTTCCGCCCGCATTATTCGGATTCTCGTTATTGGAGATTTTGTACGCCATATCCTGGCGGATAAAACCGGAGACCGAAACGTCAAAGGCATAAGCGATAGACGCCTGTAAACCACCAGCCGCTAATACGACTGCCGCGACGGTCGTCTTCAGATTAGTACTGGACATAGTTTCGCTCCATTGCTACTTGATATGGTGTTGTTATCTTTAGAATGATCGCGCTTTCCTAATCATGCCCACAAGGTCCAGCCTCACGAGGGTGGGGCTGGACCTTGTGCAAATTATTGGTATGCGATTCTTACTACGAAAAACAGGAGGCTTAGCTGCCTAACCTACGAATGGCCTGCACCGTCAGGTACTTCTCTTTGGCACCTTCAAAATCAAAACGGGAAGACAGACCACTGCTTATGGACTGCGGATGGTTAAACCGCGTAAATTGATTAGTCTGGATGTCATGAGCATGGACATGGGACCAGGTCCATTCGGGCCGACCTTTACGGTCCAGGTTAGCCAGCTCTCCTTTGGCTTGCTGGCCAAAACCAGCCTCGAAAGAACGCCAGATCTCACCACGACGGTCGTAGGTCACATAAGCTACAAACATCTGGTTACGCAGGTCGATCCAGACCCGTTTTTTGCTCACTGGCGCCCGCGGATAACCCACCGGCTCAGCTTCTACAACGATAACTTCCGGACAAAACTCCATATTTACTTCGTAGAAGTTATTGCCTTTTGGTCCAC
The DNA here is from genome assembly GCA_030590275.1 of Porticoccaceae bacterium. The sequence goes on along the minus strand of JAUUYV010000185.1, from coordinate 3,647 downwards.
CGTGAACCAGGTGATCCTTGCTCCAGTTTTCTTTATCGCCTTCCCAGTTCCCGGATTGAGCGCCCAGAAACGGTCCACGACCGACTATCTTGTAATTACCCCAGGTAAGCATAGGATCGCCCGCAGCCCAGGCATCGGACAGGAAGAAGCTGGTACCCGGCACCATAGGCTCAAAACGCTGATTAGAGGGGTAACGGCGTACTCGCTTAAAAGCGGGCAGATAACCATATAAATTCAGAAACTCCCGTTGATCGTATTTCCAGATGTTGAGAAAAGCCGTACCCATGACATCATTGGGGGAGGTGAACCAAACGGATTGATAACGTAGCTTGTCTTCTTTCCCTGACAGATAGGGCCCATCCGGGTTGCTGACCAAACCCGTGGTGTTTTGTTCACACCAGCCAAACTGATATTGGTAATCGATATCACCACTGGGGCCAATGTCGTGGTCGTCTATTACATAGAGAGAGGTATCGTGACGCCCCCAGCTCAAAGTGATGTTGGCGAAGGCTTCCAGGCCATTTTTGGGGTCGGTGAACGGGGTGCCTCCAATCCACGGCTTGCCGGTGTCTTTGACCACAACATTGCCGTTGGGATCTAATATTGCCTTGCCCTGGTTGCGCACGGTCGCTTCAAAGTAATCAGTCGGATGAAGTTTACTGGCGTCGGTAGTTTGCGGTACCACCCGAATACGGCGGCCCATCTGGCTGACCTGCATGTAGGCCACAGGATCCAGCAGATCCTTGACGTGTTCGACGTTGTCCGCCGTAATTAAGTCACCTTCTTTAACCTTACCCTGAGTGTAGGCTTCCAGTGATTGCAGTTCTTCCGGGTAGGCTTTGCTCAGATCATCGCCATTGCTGATCAGCGGGCACAACGAGGTCAATACCCCCGCACCCATCATGCCTTTCGCGGCCTTCTCCATAAAAAAACGGCGGCTATAATCTACATCGTATTTTTTAATGTGCACAAATAATCCTCCCAGAGGTGTTCGGTGGGCGTAAATCTCGGATTATTATTATTTCTTCACGCGTAGATTGTGGCTTGCGCCACATTTTTGACGGCCGCAAGTTTCCCCTATAAGGAAGCTTAATTCAAGGTATAAGCGATAAAAACAAGCTAACTTGCAAGAAGTTGCGATTAAACGGCAAACCACATAACCGCTAGAATATGTTGTGTATAACTATGGCTAATTATTAGCGCTCACACACTCGGCTTCCCCCCCAGGGCGGCCTGCAAACCAGATTACCGCCATTAATTCGTTATTGCCTGAACCCACAAGTTTAAAAAGCTCTGGTTGATGACATTGCTATAGGACAGTTATCATCTAAGCTGTTATTTGACGGCCACTTTGGCAAGAGGCACAGCCATGAGCGACGAAACACCATGAGCGGTAATTACGATGTATTTTTCCGTGGCGACATCGCACCAGGACATCAGATGGTGGAAGTGCGTCAACGCCTGCAAACCCTGTTTAAACTAGACGACGAGCGTACGGCCAAACTGTTTTCTGGCCGACCAATGGCAATTCGCCGCGATCTCGATGAAGCCAACGCCGAAAAATATCGTAAAACTTTATTAAAAGTGGGGGCTCTGGTCGAGTTGCGACCCTCTGCAACAGAAGATACTAAAAGCACTGCAGTAGCCGAACCAGTAGCCAAAAACCCGCCAGCCGAAACCAGGGTTGTAGCCGATGCTCCAGAACCCGCTTCTCCTGAGGCTGGAGCGGAAACTAACCAGAACCCAGGCGAAGCCGCAGATGGAGTTTTCTCCCTGGCGCCAGTCGGGTCGGATGTTCTGAAGCCCGAAGAAAGAGCCGTTGTCGTCCCTGTCGAGGTCGACATCAGCTCACTAGATGTCGACCCAGTCGGCGTGGATTTATTGAATGACGACGAAAAGCGGGTCATAGAAGACCTTGATATCGACCTGTCACATCTATCGATTGAACCACCGGATCAGTAATTTTTGAGCTAGCTTTTAGAGGGGCATCGCTGAAAACCCAAGGTTGTAAACAGGCTGCCCATGACGCCAGGGAGCCAATCCTTAACGACACTAAAACCTTCCTGCCTGCTCCTCCTTTTTTTGCTCAGGTCATGTATGATCGGGCTATACCTTGTTGGTGCAGTATACAAAAACATAGCTAAACTCTAGCGCAAACAATGGGATCGTGTAGTGGCAGTTTCTCTCGACGACAAGTACACGCTGACCACGGGCCGAGCCTACTTGAGTGGCATCGAGGCATTGGTCAAATTGCCAATGTTACAGCGACAAAGAGATGTAGAAGCGGGCTTGAACACTGCCGGGTATATTTCCGGTTATCGTGGCTCCCCCCTGGGTGGCTTCGACACTGCATTATGGGCAGCGCAACACCACCTCAAAGAACATCACATCCACTTTCAACCCGGAGTCAACGAAGAGCTAGCAGCGACTTCTATCTGGGGTTCCCAGCAGGTTAACTTATTTAAAGGCGCCAAATACGATGGTGTCTTTGGTATGTGGTATGGCAAGGGGCCAGGCCTCGACCGCTCCATGGATGCGATGAAACACGCCAATAATTCTGGAACCTCTCCCTTCGGTGGCGTCTTAGCTGTGGTCGGCGATGACCACATGTGTAAATCGTCTACTCTCGCATTTCAAAGCGAACCAATGTTTGCCGCCGCCACCATGCCAGTATTAAACCCGGCAACGATTCAGGACGTCCTCGATTTTGGCCTCTACGGCTGGGCTATGTCTCGCTACAGTGGCTGCTGGGTGGGCATGAAAACCACTGCAGCTAATATGGACGCCAACGTCTCTGCGGATATAGATCCCCACCGAGTTGACATTATTATCCCCGAAGGTTTTGAATTTCCGGAAGGTGGCATTAATACCCGCTGGCCAGACCCACCTCTGGCCCAGGAAGAACGCCTGCAGCGCTGGAAGATTTATGCGGCCCTGGCCTTTGCTCGAGCGAACCCGATTGACCGGGTCATATTAGATAACCCAAAACGCCACCTCGGTATTGTCACTACTGGCAAATCCTATCTGGCTACCATGCAAGCTCTCACCGATTTGGGGATCGATGCAGAACTAGCCAGAAATATTGGCCTGGGCGTGTATAAGGTAGGAATGAACTGGCCGCTCGAGCAAGAGCGCGCCCAGGCCTTCGCCGAAGGCTACGACGAATTGCTGGTGGTAGAGGAAAAACGTAGCCTGATTGAAGACCAGCTCAAAAGCCTGTTCTATAGTTTACCCGAGCACAGAAGACCCCGTATCGTCGGCGAATACGACGAAACTGGGGCCGTACTGGTAACTAATATCGGTGAGTTAGCTCCCGCCGAAATAGCAGGAATCATTGTTCAACGACTCTTAGCTATGCCTGGTGCCTCGGAATGGAGTCAGCGTTTAACATTGCCGACGGAAGGTGACCAGAACTTACCGAAAGTAGGTGCTTTACCCCAACGCCAACCCTGGTTTTGTTCCGGCTGCCCCCACAACACCTCTACACGAGTCCCCGAAGGTAGTCGTGCAATGGCGGGTATTGGCTGCCATTACATGGTCACCTGGATGGACCGTCAAACTGAAACCTTCACTCAAATGGGAGCAGAAGGTTCGGCGTGGATTGGTCAGGCACCCTTTACCGACACCCCCCATGTATTTCAAAATCT
>JAUUYV010000089.1 GCA_030590275.1 Porticoccaceae bacterium | reverse complement strand
CCGGGTGTGGAGATAATAAATTCCGGGTTCTTCCGAAAAATGGATTGTTGGTATTTGAAACTATTACCGCCCGTGATAACTCCCGATTTCAGTGGAGTATGTTTGGCTAACTGGATAAATTGCTTTTCTACCTGCCGGGCAAGTTCGCGGGTAGGAACCAATATCAGCACCAGGGTTCCGGTATCCCAGCTATCTTTGGTGTTCAGTATGCGCTGGGCACTGGGTATCAGGTAGGCCAAGGTTTTCCCGCTACCGGTTTCTGCACTAATTAATAAATCCTGACCTGCCAGGGCGGCAGGAATCGCCTGCACTTGCACGTCAGTCGGATCAGTGAGCCCCAGCGAGTCTATACCCTTCTGTAAACCCCGGTTTAAGGAGAGATCCGCTAACACTCTGAGTACACCCTAATCGATGATAGATAGCCCTTTATTATATAGACAGGATGACGGTGTAGTCAGAAAAAAGAGTACGTTGCGTTGATGACTCCCTGGGCTACTTCGACAGCAAGGCCTCCCAAAAAGCGCTGCCTTTTTTCCGCGCTAGTGCTTTATTACGTTCAGGGATTTGCTCTGTATCAGGATCGCTCGCTACAGCACGCTCAATACTGGTTTCCCGTAGCAGATGAATCATGGGGTAGGGAGAACGATTAGTGTAATGAGATGCATCATCAACGCCCTCCCCTTCAAACAGATAGTCCGGGTGAAAACTCGCCAGCTGATAGCAGCCTTCGTAACCGGAGTCCTCTAAGGCCTGCTGTGCCAAATCCAGCATATCGAGATAATCATAAAAATCACGGAAACCATCGGCAAAAATCAGCAGGGTAGTTTCCGTACCTTCATGGGTATCCAGAAACTCAAATTCAATCAGCAGATCAGTAATAAGTTGCTTCTTTTTTGCCCCTTCTATCACACGATACCGTATCCGCTCCTGTTCAAACTCGCGTCGCGCAAAAGGGCAGAAATCAAAACCGATGATGACCTCTTTAAGCCACTGCTGTACCCGTAGCACAATGTCATTAGGTGAGTCTGGCACCTCAGTCATATTTCATCGATTCAGGAATTAAGGCATCGGGCACAGAAAAGTCTCTTTGCTCCCCAGTTCCAGGGTCCTCAAAAGATAGACCGATTGCCATCAGTTGTAGGTTTTCAGCTCTACCATTGGGCTCCTCGTTTCCTTTCCCTGCTTGACCATACAGTCGATCTCCGATGACAGGATGCCCCACCTCTGACAGATGTCGGCGAATCTGGTGTTTACGGCCAGTTTCAATATCCACCTTTAGCAATGAGGTATTCGCCTCTCCATTATATTTTATTAAACTCGCCCGACTACGCGCATCACGGCCATCGATCTCGCTATCGAGTAATACCGGACTTTCCGAAAAGCCACCCCGAACCAGGACACGGTAATGTTTTTGAATACGTCGTTGCTGAAAAAGCGCAGACAGGGCCGCCGCCGCCTTTTTTGTATGGGCAAGAATCATTAAACCGCTCGCAGCTTTATCCAGACGGTGCACAACAAATGTAGGTCTGTCCAAATGCTGTTCAAGCCAGCGGTTAATCGCACAGTGATCTCCCCATTTTGTGCCCTGGCTGAACATGCCTGGAGGCTTGAACATAACACTGAAATTCATTTCATCGGCAATAAAGGTTGGAGCTTCTGGCTTAATCGCCTGAATGGTAGCGTCGTAATAAAGGTGGAGCTCATCGCCGATGGTGAGTTCTTTTTTAGCGCGTCTCAAGCGGCGTGTATTGTTATGACGACTCAGCCATACCGCCCCGTTTTGCATAACCTTTTTAGTTTTCTGCTTCGAGAGGCCGCTCGCCGCCGACAGCACAGTAACTGCTGATTCACCGTTTGTTTCAACAGAATAGTGTATTTCAAAACGGGGGGACGAATCATTCATAAGTATACAGCCGGGCGGCGAAAAATCTATTTAAACGGAATTGCTAGCAATTTTCTCTCTAGACTTCTAGCGTACATTCAGCTTTGCTCTTAGTGCTCAACAAAACTTCCTTTTGTTCATTCACAAACCCTCCTCGGTAATTCTATTTCCCCTGAAGAGAGGTTATATAAATTCCAGTCAACCGTCTGGTTCAAAAAGTTACGGCAGGTTACGGTAACCGAAACTAGACAACTCTAATCTACCATCATCGTCATATCTGGATACTTTGACCTATTCAGAGCTAATACTTGCTTACACGCATGCAGAAAGTCGGGTTTATCGCCTGAAGTATATTGAATGCAAGAATGTGTTTTATTAGCAGTAGTATAAATACAGGTGCCTGGCCCACTATCACAGCTCGCTACAATAGGCGCTATGGCCAACATCAATATTCTTTGCACCTTAAACCTCTGAAGAAAGGGCGCTGCGGGGCACTCTTTAACCCGCTGTTCTGTACACAACATACAAAAATATTAAAGGTGGATATACCAAAACAACATTAGCAGATTTACTCATTTGATAAAGCAATACTTCATTCGTTAGGTCAAAGCTAGCAACAGGCACTGAGAGTGCATATCTCAGCACCACAGTCTTGGACTTTCAGTGAGCTGGCATTTATTCTTCCTTTACCTATCTAGATTGGACCCTTTGACAGTGGAAATGAGCTCTGAAGTAATAAAAGGTTTTAGCGGAATAGATGTTCTCGCCCTACTTTGGTTCGCGCTGTGTTGGCTGGGTTACAGCGTATATTCGAGTAAAATGGCGCGCCGACGCACTTGTCTGTCTAGCGTGATGGCCGCGCACCGTGAGGCCTGGATGCACGGCATACTCAAGCGGGACAACCGTGTAGGTGACGCCGCGCTAATGAGTAACCTGGAACGCAACGTGTCTTTTTTTGCTTCCTCAACACTGCTAGTGCTCGCTGGCCTGATCGCTGCCCTGGGTTCCGGGGAAGACGTTCTGGCTGTAGCTGGCAATCTACCTTTTACCATGGCCGTAAGTGAACACGGCTGGGAAGCCAAGCTACTAATTTTAGCTGCTATCTTTGTCTATGCCTTTTTCAAGTTTTCATGGTCACTACGCCAATACGGTTTTGCCGCCATTTTAATCGGTCGAGCACCAATGCAAACCGAGCTCGACGATAAACTTGCCCAACAGTTCTCTATTCACGCGGCCCAGGTCATTTCTCGAGCAGCCCAGGCCTTTAACCTGGGCCTGCGTTCGTATTACTTTAGCTTAGCTTATTTACTCTGGTTTCTTAATCCCTGGATATTTATGCTCGCCTCAGCCGCGGTAGTGGGCGTGCTATATCGAAGAGAATTTCGCTCCAGGGTCTTAACAGCTCTCGGCCAGGTGATTTAAGCGACTGTACTAAACAGGACCAATTACACGTCTATGATCCAATGAAAACTGTCATCACCGAATGCGATGACACCTGCCGCTGTGGCATTCCCCGGACAAAGAATGCTGTGTTAGTGAGTAATCACTTATGCTAGATGAGGTGTTAAACTTGAATTAACCGCTTACCCTATCAACGTGTATCCGCAATTTCATCATTGCTATCCTGAGATTCGACCCAGGAATGACATCACCCGGCCATTAAAAATCACCGGCTGATCCAGATTAGCCGCATGCCCAGCATTTTCGATAATGATCTTTTCAACGTCCGAGATCTTCCGCTCCAGATAGTCTGCGGCCCCCAGGAATTCTTTGTCCCGAGCGCCAACCAGCACTAAAACCGGCACATCGATATTACCGAGATTATCGATCATTTGAGAATCTTGATGGGTCATAATGCCGCGAGCTGCATGTATTAAACCCCGGACATCTGAATGCCATTCGGCATGAACCTCGTCGCTTTTCGAGAGAGCTGATAAGCCCTTCTTCTCCAAAGACGACGCTGTGCGTTCGCAACCCAGATTCCATTTATCGCGGACGGCGTCGTTACGAAAACCTGGACCACTGTTGAGAATGGCCATCGCCAACACCCGGCCGGGATACTTAAGTTGAAACTGAAAAGCCATTACGCCACCCAATGAATGGCCGCCAATCACCGCTTTATCGATATCACAGGCGTCCAGAATGGCGGCAATGTCATCGACTGTATGTTCAACGCTATAAAGCTCTGGATCTTCCGGACAATCACTTCGACCGTGACCGCGCAGGTCCCAGGTGATGATCCGATATTTTTTACTGATGGCCTCGACCTGATCTGCCCACATCTGCGTTGCCGCTGCGTGACCGTGCGACAGCAGGATGGGCAAGGCCCCATCGGGGCCCTGGATATCATAATAAATTTTAACGCCGTCTCGATCTATATAAGCCACTGCTATCACCTTCCATCAATATCTTTCTATTCTAGTACGCTATTACAACAGGCTGAGGCAGCAATAAGCAATTGCGTTCGGAACCATGGTCCAGGTTTGACCATGGAGTTAATTTGCTAGATTTCTGTAGCAGAAATTTTTACACTCACCGCAAACATTAAGACTTTAGCCAGGGGAAACCAGGATGACCGACCAGCGCACCACCGTTCAAGTTCAGGACCATATTCTGATCATCACCATGACCCGGCACGAGAAACGTAACGCCATTGATGGCGACATGACCCTGGCGCTGGACGCAGCTCTGAACCGCCTGGAAGACGAGCCCGGTCTGTGGGTTGCCGTCATCACCGGTGGGCCAGACATGTTCTGTGCGGGAACTGATATGGCGGCCACATCGGGAACTCCGACCGAGCGCGGTGGTGTCTATGGCGTTGTAGGTCGCATCCGTACCAAGCCGCTGATCGCAGCAGTTGAAGGTGTTGCCTTTGGCGGTGGCTTCGAAGTGGTGATGGCCTGTGACATGGTGGTTGCAGCCACCAATTCTCGCTTCGGTCTTCCGGAAGTAAAACGAGGGCTGGTTCCCACCAGTGGTGCTATTTTTCGCGCCAGTCGTGTGCTTCCGCTCAATGTTGCAAAACAAGTCATGCTGACCGGAGCTGAACTGTCGCCAGCTGATGGATACCGACTGGGGTTAGTCAATGAACTTACTGAGCCCGGAGGAGCCTTGAAAGGTGCGCTAGCTTTGGCAGCACAAATAACTGCTAATTCTCCAGTATCAGTACAACAGTCGCTCCAGGCCCTTGATGCCCTGGCATCAGCCAATGATGCCCTGGGATGGGAGCTAACCACAAAAGCCCGGAAGGTGATCAATTCGTCGACCGATGCTAAAGAAGGAGTAGCGGCCTTTTTTGAGAGGCGCCCGCCGGTCTGGACGGGGCGCTGAGCGCCTCCCGGCTCAACTCAATTATAATCAGGCCGCTCCGGATAGTATTGAGATCCCTTTTATTCCGCCCGCTTAAATAAGAAAGAAGGCCCGAACCATCCGGACCTTCCAGTATTTTGCATAACGAAACTTTTACTCCGCTACTTCAACCTTAATTCCAATTAAAGCGCCGTCAGGATTATTCCAGGCTTTAAACTCTAACAACTGCCCAACTTCAAAACCTGAGGCATCATTATATTTAATGATCGTTTCTGAGTTAAACCACAATACTTTACCTGATGTGAGCAAAACACTACTGTCGCTGATCTCTTCAATAGTATCTGCCGTCTCTATCCTAAAGGCATTGGCGTCAACGGCCGGAGCATCTCCTGTAATTGCTGGGTCGGTCTCCACCACTGGGGCTGGATCGGCAACGGGATCAGGGTCTGCGACAGGATTTGACCCTGCTGCAGATTGCGCAGCCTGATAGGCGATTGAAGCGTATGCACCGCTGATGGTGACGTAATCAACCAGACCATCACCATTCAAATCACCAAACCGACTACCTGCTGGTAGTTTTTGCGGCACGTAGTAGTAACTCCCATCTTCCTTAGCTATATACAATGAGTTACCGGTGGCGCCATAGCGAATCTCATCAATGAGACCATCGTTATTGAAATCCCATTCAGTGACAATATCGATTCCTTCCAGTACGGCCTTATAGTCATCCCCATAGTATTTGATTTTGTCTTCAAAGCCGCCTTCACCAAGATATAAAACCCATTTACCAGGCTCATGATAAACAAATATGTCATTCACCCCCTGACCGTCAAAATCAGCAATTCTGACGCCATGGGCATAATCTCCGCTGAACTCAAAACTTGTTCCACCACTGAAAACAACTGGTTCAGCTGCATCATCTCTAGGTACTAAAGAACAGTCTGGCGCGGCTTCGACAAACTCAGGCCTTGCTATAAAGTAGCTTGCATTTTCGATTCCACTCACGACACCATAGATATTACCCTGATCATCTATTTGTTTAGGAATCGTCCACGAAGATCCTGGGATATCAAAAGTTTCAAACCCTTTAGCGCAGTCATAAGTAAATCCCACCCGTGTTGCACCATCATCATTAATGCTGGTACCAACTATTTGCCCTAAATTATTAATACCTCCTAAATCAGTCCATTCAGTATTTGGTGCAAGCAACTCCGTATATTGATCATAAATCAGATCGTAAATAAAACCCCTACCTCTAGCGTGACCACCAAGTACGTTATAACTCCCAATCGCTAAACGGTCATCGTTTACCATCTGCAGTCGCGTATGTAGAATTTGAAATGCTGGATAGATTACCGTTATCTTCGGCCCGTCATATGGGTCGGAAAATGCCGTCGTCCCACTCCCATAAATGTTGTAAACGGACCCAACCACATCGCCTAATACATTTTCTTCACTGGTATACACAGGTGTATAAAGTGTGACATTTTTATATGTTGTGTAATTACTACCCGGTACATATGACCTAACCGTCACAGTTTCCGATGTATTAATTGACGACCCACCATCCGCCCAGGTTTGATCCTCACTCACTTCATACGTATAAGTGCTTGCATTGACCAGTTGAGAGATAACTAATGTAGTGAAGCATACCAACGAGATTAACGATAATCCTTTCATTTCATATACCTGCTAATACCTAAAAGTTTGACGCAAACAAAATCACCCAGCGGGCTAACAGTATTGTGCCAAGCAAAACTTAAGGGAAGCTTAAGCAATCAAGCTCACTTACACTTTTGTG
>JAUUYV010000096.1 GCA_030590275.1 Porticoccaceae bacterium | reverse complement strand
TTGATACACACTAATATCGCGCCAATTTTAGCAGTGGCTAACTGGGTCAAACACCACTCGTAGCAATTAGGTGCCCAAATACCAACGCGTTCCCCCGACTCTATACCCAGTGCCAGCAAACCAGTCGCCAGCCGATCCACCTCGCGCTGATATTCCCTGTAGGTCCAGCGGATATTCTGGTGAGGCACGACCAATGCTTCCGAATCCGGAAACTGCGCCACTATATTGTCGAACAAATTACCAATGGTATCGTATACCAGCGGTTCCTCTGCCACGCCGCAGCGATAACTCGATTGTTGTAATGACATAAAGTCCCCTTCCATTAAAACCTGAGGTCACCATATTATGGTCGGCCATTGTGGGGAAAAGCGTAGATTCGAGCAAGCATTTATCCCTCTGATTCGGCCAAACACTGCTCACACATCAAGGCCACATCAAAACAGGCAAATTGATGTTGAGACTCGGCTTCGCTATAGTCGCACCGCCGTTTCAGCAGGCCATCAGTGAAATATATTCCCCAGCATGTACCGGACGAGGATTCGCCATGAACACCCCCTTTAGAAGTATGAATTTTGATCTCGGCGAAGACGTAGACCTGCTTAGGGATGCCGTCTACCAATTCGCTCAGGGGGAAATCGCGCCTCGCGCCGAACAAATCGACATAGACAATGATTTCCCCGCCGATTTATGGCTCAAATTTGGCGACATGGGTTTACTTGGTATCACCGTAGAGGAAGAATATGGCGGCACTAACCTGGGCTATTTGGCCCATGTGGTCGCGGTAGAGGAAATCTCTCGAGCATCGGCCTCCGTCGGTCTGTCCTATGCAGCCCACTCCAACCTGTGTGTTAACCAGATTCGCAAAAACGGAACCCCCGAGCAAAAGACCAGTTATCTTCCCAAACTGTGCTCGGGCGAGCATATCGGTGCATTGGCAATGAGCGAGCCTGGCGCGGGCTCCGATGTGGTCAGCATGAAATTACGCGCCAATAAAAAGGGCGACCGATATATTTTGAACGGCAATAAAATGTGGATTACCAATGGTCCAGACGCCAATACCTACGTAATTTACGCAAAAACTGACCCGAAGGGCGGCTCAAAAGGAATTACCGCATTTATCGTCGAACGCGATTTCCCCGGCTTCAGCCGCGCCCAGAAACTGGATAAACTGGGCATGCGCGGCTCCAATACCGGCGAACTGGTGTTCGAAGACTGTGAAGTCCCTGAGGAAAACGTCCTCGGTGAAGTAGGCAAAGGCGTTCGCGTGTTAATGTCCGGCCTCGATTACGAGCGCACCGTGCTCTCTGGCGGCCCGGTAGGCCTGATGCAAAACTGCATGGACATTGTGATGCCCTACATCCACGACCGTCAGCAATTTGGTCAGGCCATTGGAGAATTTCAACTGATGCAGGGTAAGCTCGCCGATATGTATGTTGACCTGAATACCTCTCGCGCCTACCTCTATGCCGTCGCCAAAGCCTGTGACCGTGGCGAAGACTCGCGGAAAGACGCAGCGGCGGTTATCCTTTATACCGCAGAGCGTGCCACCCAAATGGCTCTACAGGCTATCCAGACCCTGGGCGGCAACGGCTATATCAATGAATACCCGACGGGCCGCTTGCTTCGCGATGCCAAGCTCTACGAAATCGGCGCAGGGACTTCAGAAATCCGCCGCATGCTAGTGGGTCGGGAGCTGTTTGCTGAAACCGCTTAAGCGCAAAACAACAATAGTTAAAAACAAATAGACCTTTTGGGGGACACCATGCCATATAACTCCGTATTCAAACCCGGGGCATTTAAAGGTAAAACCATTCTGGTAACTGGGTCCGGTAGCGGTTTTGGTCGGTGTATCGCCCATGAGCTGGCTGCACTGGGTGCAAAAATCCTGATGATGGGGCGCACCGAAGAAAAACTTGTTACGGTTAAAGCAGAAATTGAAGGCGACAACCCCAATGCAGTGTGCGATTACGGCTGTGCCGATATTCGCGATGCAGAAGCTGTGGATATTGTTATCGAAAAGTTTATCGCTGACCACGGTCAGATTCACGGCCTGGTGAATAACGCGGGAGGACAATTCCCCGCCGATCTGGAAAACATCAGCCCCAATGGTTTTCTTGCGGTGGTCCGCTCCAACTTACTCGGCGGCTTTATTGTTTCCAAGGCGGTGTTCCTGAAATCAATGAAACAACACGGTGGATCCATTGTGAATATCACCGCCGATAACTTTGGCGGTATGCCGCGCATGGCGCATTCCGGGGCAGCCCGAGCCGGCATGGAAAACCTTACTCAGACCGCTGCCGTGGAATGGGCTTACGCCGGCGTACGACTTAATGCTGTAGCGCCCGGTTACCTGGCTTCGTCTGGCCTCGACACTTATGAAGACCCGGAAATGCTCGAATGCATTCCGACCTTTCCCGATTCTGTACCCTTGAATCGTGTCGGTACCGAGTCCGAGGTAAGCTCAGCGGTATGCTTCCTGCTCAGTGAAGGTGCTGCCTATATTAACGGCGTGACCCTCAAGGTCGATGGCGGCAGCTCGCTGTGTTTAAGTTCACCGCTAGGTCGAAAAATCAAACGAGCTCAGCGCAACAACGAACCTTATAACGGTTTCCACCGCGCCACCTTCCCAAAAATCCTGGCAAGATAGCCTTTACAAAAATAGCCAAAGAGAAAAGCTTCCATGGCCGTATTGAAAACAAAGATAAACACCCGTACTACCGATTTTGCTGACAATGCCGCGCAGATGCAGAGCATCGTCGATGACCTGAATGCCAAAATAGCCCAGATCAGCCTCGGGGGTAACGAAAAATCCCGCGAACGCCACGTCGCCCGTGGCAAGTTGTTACCCCGCGACCGGCTCAAATACCTGCTTGACCCGGGCACCCCCTTTCTAGAATTTTCCCAGTTCGCCGCCTGGGAATGCTATGACGACTATGTTCCTGCGGCCAGCATGATCACTGGCATTGGTCGGGTCTCCGGACAGGAGTGTCTAATCATCGTTAACGATGCCACCGTTAAGGGCGGCACCTACTACCCAATGACTGCTACCAAAAATGTCCGCGCCCAAACTATTGCCGAGGAAAATAACCTGCCCTGTATTTACCTGGTCGATTCGGGTGGCGCGTTTTTACCCATGCAGGCCGAGATATTTCCCGATCGTTTTCACTTTGGTCGCGCTTTCTACAACGAAGCAATGATGTCTTCCAAGGGCATCCCACAGATCGCCGTGGTGATGGGCTCCTGCACCGCCGGTGGAGCTTATGTACCCGCGATGGCCGACGAATCCATTATCGTCAAAGAGCAGGGCACCATTTTTCTAGGTGGGCCACCGTTGGTGAAAGCTGCTACCGGAGAAATAGTCAGCGCCGAAGAATTGGGTGGTGCCGATGTCCATTGCCGGACTTCCGGGGTTACCGATCACTATGCCCAGAACGACCACCATGCCCTTAAGTTAGCGCGGCAATCGGTAGCGCGACTCAATCGAGTCAAAGCTGTGCAGCTCGATATCAAAGAACCTGTGGAACCACTGTACGACGCTAAAGAAATTTATGGCGTGGTCCCCAAAGACACCAAACAACCCTACGATGTACGCGAGGTGATTGCGCGCATTGTCGATGGCTCCGAGTTCGATGAATTCAAAGCACTGTTTGGTGCCACCCTGGTCTGCGGTTTCGCCCGCATTCACGGCTACCCAGTAGGGATTCTTGGCAACAACGGCATACTATTTGGGGAGTCGGCGCAAAAAGGCGCGCACTTTATTGAGCTCTGCGCCCAGCGAAAAATTCCTCTGGTGTTCCTCCAGAACATCACCGGCTTTATGGTCGGCAAACAATACGAGGCCGACGGCATCGCCAAACACGGTGCAAAAATGGTGACCGCTGTGGCCTGCGCCAGAGTACCTAAATTCACCATCATCATTGGCGGTTCTTTCGGTGCGGGTAACTACGGTATGTGCGGCCGCTCCTACGACCCCCGCTTTCTGTTTATGTGGCCCAATGCCCGTATTTCAGTGATGGGCGGCGAACAGGCCGCCGGAGTGCTGGCCACAGTTAAGCGCGGACAGATAGAGGGCAAAGGCGAAACTTGGAGCGCTGAGGAGGAAGCCGAATTTAAACAACCGACAATCGACCTCTATGAAAAACAGGGCCATCCCTACTACGCCTCAGCTCGACTCTGGGACGACGGCATTATCGACCCCGCCGACACCCGTACCGTGCTTGGCCTGTGTATTTCAGCTAGCCTTAATAAAGAAATCGAAGACACCAAATTTGGCGTCTTTAGAATGTAATTTTTTCGACCTGCTTACTGCAGGTCGCATTGGGGAAAACCTATTAATGTTCGATAAAATTCTGATTGCTAACCGGGGCGAAATAGCCTGCCGAGTTATTCGTAGCGCTCGCAAACTCGGTATTCGCACGGTTGCCGTGTATTCCGATGCCGATGCCAATGCCCTCCACGTCACTATGGCTGACGAAGCCGTGCATATTGGTGCGGCACCTTCAAAGGAATCCTATTTATTAGCCGATAAA
Source organism: Porticoccaceae bacterium (assembly GCA_030590275.1). The sequence goes on along the minus strand of JAUUYV010000096.1, from coordinate 2,316 downwards.
GTCATTGCCGCCGCAAAAAAAACCGGCGCGCAGGCGATTCATCCCGGCTACGGATTTTTATCGGAAAACGCCGCGTTTAGCGAAGCCTGCAAGGCCAATGATATTGTTTTTATCGGGCCTCCAGTTGGCGCCATTGAAGCCATGGGTTCAAAATCAGCAGCCAAAACAATTATGGAAAAAGCCGGTGTGCCTCTGGTGCCCGGTTATCACGGCGATGAGCAGGACCCAGCTGTACTAAAAAAACACGCCGACGACATGGGCTACCCTGTGCTCCTTAAAGCCACGGCCGGTGGTGGTGGCAAAGGTATGCGTCAAGTATGGAGTAGCGAGGAATTTGACGAAGCACTGGAAGCGGCCAAACGAGAATCTCTCTCCAGCTTTGGAGATGATCGAATGCTGGTGGAAAAGTATCTGACCCAACCTCGCCATGTGGAAATCCAGGTGTTTTGCGATCAACAGGGCAATGGCGTATTTTTATTTGAGCGAGACTGTTCGGTACAGCGCCGCCACCAAAAGGTAATTGAAGAAGCGCCCGCCCCCGGAATGAACGATACCGTGCGCGCCGCCATGGGCGATGCTGCACTGCTCGCCGCCAAAACCATAGACTACGAAGGTGCCGGCACCGTCGAATTCCTGCTCGACAAAGATGACACCTTCTACTTCATGGAAATGAATACCCGTCTGCAGGTAGAACATCCCGTCACCGAAATGATTACCGGACAGGATTTAGTGGAATGGCAGCTGCGGGTCGCTGCGGGCCAGAGTTTACCTCTGTCTCAAGATCAGTTACAAATCAACGGCCACGCCTTTGAAGCGCGCATTTATGCCGAAGATCCGGACAACGATTTTCTCCCGGTAACTGGCACCCTGTCGTATTTACAGCCACCGGAAGAAAACCCCAACGTTCGCGTCGACACTGGCGTATTGCAGGGTGATGAGGTCAGCGTTTATTACGATCCGATGATCGCCAAGCTTATTGTCTGGGACGAAGATAGAAACCGCGCGCTTTCACGCCTGACCCAGGCACTGAGCGAATACCGAATCAGCGGCATGACCACTAATGTGGAATTCCTCTATAACCTGGCAAACTCCGAACCCTTCCGCAAAGCCGACCTCGATACTGGGTTTATCGATAAACACCATGATTTAATTTTCCACAAGAAGACTTTCGATGAACAGGGAAACGAACTTGCCTACTACCTGTCCCTTGCCACGCTGTATTTAATTCTTAAACGCAATCGAGATACCGCTGCACTAGCAGCACAAAGTACCGACCCCCACTCCCCCTGGCACAACACCAATGGCTGGCGCACGGGAGCAGATTCGATTCACGATTACCCTCTGCTCATCAGCGGAAAAGAAATCACCGTGATCGCCAAAGCCAGTGACAATAACTATTTTGAGCTCAGCACCGATAGCGAAACGCTGTCGACGACGACTCTGGTTAGCGGAAGTCTCTCTGGAGATGAGCTACACGCCGAAATCAACGGCCACCGCCTACACGCCACCGTAGTTGCCCACGATGGGATCTATAGCCTGTTCACTCAGGATGCAGCCCTGCAATTTAGTGTGATTGCCCCAGATTGCGGCGATATCGACGGAGACTCAGGCGAAGGCGGCTTAACAGCCCCGATGAATGGCACTATCGTCGCGCTGCCAGTAGCAGCCGGAGCCACAGTAAATAAAGATGACCCCATCGTTATTATGGAAGCCATGAAAATGGAGCACACCATTCGCGCCCCCGCCGACGGCACCGTGGTGGAGTTTTATTTTAAAGAAGGTGATTTAGTAGATGGCGGTGCAGAACTCGTTAATTTCGAAGCAGCTGCCGCCGATGACGGCTAGACGACTAAAATTTAAATAGCACCGGAACCAAGCTCATGAGCCTGCCAACGCACGTTAAAATATTTGAGGTTGGGCCGCGTGATGGCCTGCAAAATGAGCAAAACCCAGTCGATACCGAGACCAAAGTCGCCCTTATTGAGAAGCTCGCTGATGCCGGCGTACAAACTATCGAAAGTGGCAGCTTTGTCAGCCCAAAATGGGTGCCACAAATGGCGGGCAGCGAAGCCGTATTCGGCACCATTAATCGCAAGGCCGGTGTTACTTATTCTGCCCTCACGCCAAATATGCGCGGTCTGGAACGGGCGATATCTGCAAATGTTTCGGAAGTTGCAGTCTTTATTGCCGCCACTGAAGACTTTAGCCAAAAAAACACTAACTGCTCTATAGCTGAAGCCATCGAGCGCTCAGTACAACTAACTGATACAGCCTTAGCAGAAGGTTTACAGGTAAGGGGCTCTATTTCGGTTGCCG
>JAUUYV010000254.1 GCA_030590275.1 Porticoccaceae bacterium | reverse complement strand
GGTAGTCGAAACACTACGGGACAAATTTGAACCTGAAGACTTAAAAAAAGCAAAATAACATGCCAAAAAATATTGTGATATTTTCTGATGGTACCGGGCAGGAGGGCGGGAAAGGGGCGAACACAAATATTTATAAGCTATTCAATATTATTGAAGACCGCACTGCACAACAGATATCATTCTATGATCGGGGCCTGGGAACTGGTTGGAGAAAGTTATCCGGAAATATTAGCGGTGCTGGTATTTCAAAAAACATTATGGAATGCTACACATTTATTTTTGAGAATTTTGAAGCAGGTGATCAGATCTATTTATTCGGCTTTAGCCGTGGCTCAGCAACCGTTCGCAGCCTGACAAGCTTTATCCACTATTTTGGCATCATGCCAAAATCGCGCCCAGAGCTAATAGAAAAAGCGTATAAAATCTACACTATTGAAGATGAATCAACGCGCAAAAGAAAAGCGGAGGAGTTTGTATCTACGCACCACACGATGTGGACCAGGATCAGGTTTCTTGGTTGCTATGATACGGTCGCCGCCTTAGGCCTGCCAATTAAACCTCTTAGTGTACTGATCAATACAATTCCTGGTTTTAAGCATGTATTCCATAATTTTAAATTGAATGATAGCGTTGAAAACGCTTACCAGGCATTAGCCATTGATGATGAACGTGCAACTTTTCATCCCATTCTGTGGGATGCTGATATCTTAGCGCATCAAACCATTAAACAGGTCTGGTTCTGCGGGATGCATACCGATGTTGGTGGCGGTTACGATGAACAGGACTTATCTGATATCCCCCTGTCATGGATGAAGAGCATGGCCATCAATCATGGTCTTCTGATCTACTCCCAGGAGCCCACTTCAGACCAGAGCTGCGCCAACGGCTATATGCACAACTCCCGGGGCAAAGGCTGGACAAAATTTTATCGCAGGAAACAACGCTGCTGGGACTCAAGCAGATCAGACAAACCCCTTGTTCACAACAGTGTTCTGGATCGTAAAAGGAACGTGGACAACGAGGAGAACCCACCTTATAAACCCTGGATACTAGAATTAGAATATGAGCTTGAACAATAGGCTATTGAACATAGATCTGGCTCTATATTCCACACCAGGTCACGAGGAAAACAATCATTAATGCAAAGACTTATCCTGTTAGCTATTGTACTTTTCCTGTCGTCGTGCGGTGATTCTAATAGCTGGACAGATCACCTTAATGGAAGCTTAAGCCCCGAGAGCACGCTTAAACATCTGGATGTGTCTTATTATCTCTACGATGATGAAATTCTCGGAGGGAAAGGCGCCTATGCGATACAGTTAATCGTAAAAAATAATTCCGACGAAGCCATAAACAACTGCATCATCGTGTTAAATAAAAAATATAGCGCGAAACTTGAACATGTCGAATATTATTTTGGCGACCAGATAGGCAACAGGCGCTTAAAAAGAAACCATATTGAGGCTAAAGAAACATTAGATCTGATCTTTTCTCATGACAACAATAACTATTATATCTTTCAGGATCTAGACAGAAACTATCTACCAAACGATAAAAGAATAACTGAAGTAACCGTTTTATCCTCTGACGGAACAGCCAGATTTAATTTTACCAGGTGACATTACTCCATCCTTACGCACTAACGATTAGATATCTAAGGGCATTAACATTAAAGCGCTATTTATCTAAAAATACGTTAATTACTAAGGGGTGATACTTTCCAGAAATGCCACGCTCTGCTGCTCTGCCCAATACAAGCCTCGGGGATGACGCTGCATAAAGCTGACATGCCCACCATGTCGAGTGTAATTAAGTGTAAGCAGTGAATTGTTGATCTCTTCTTCCGGGGGATAACAGTTTTGAGGTAGCAGGGGGTCATTAAAAGCCGATATCAATAAGGACGGCTTGCTTATCGTCGGTAAGAACTGCCGCGAGTTACTGTGGTAATAGTAATCGTCAGCATCTTTAAAACCATTAAGCGGGCCAACGAAGCGATCGTCAAACTCCCTGATAGTGCTACAGCGAATCTGATTTATGGGCCCTAACTCTTTCTCTACCAACTGCCTTTTTATGTTTATTTTGTCTTCCAGGCTGCGCAAAAATCGGTTTTGATAGATCCAGTTCTGGGGCTGAGTGAGCGTATCAGCACAGGCGGCAAGATCGCAGGGAGGAGATATTGCCACACCCCCGCACAGTTCGTTGGGACGATCATTTCTGGGCTCCCCAAGATACTTTAATACCTGGTTGCCGCCAAGGCTAAATCCAATTAAGGCTAATTTCTGGTAACGCGAGGTCGCCAGGGCATGGTTTATCACCAGGGCGATATCGTCGCTGGAGCCGCTGTGATAGCTGGCGGCTCGACGGTTAGGTTCTCCGCTACAACCCCGGAAATTATAGGCTAGTACATCCCAGCCGTTCGCCACGCAGGCGCGCGCCATACCTTTCATGTAATGGGTGTCGCTACTGCCTTCCAGACCGTGACAAAGTATGACCAAACGTGATTGAGCAGGTGCCAGCCAATCTAAATCAATAAAATCATCGTCTGGTGTGTCGATTCTCTCTCGTTGCCAGGTAACACTATCCACCCGACGAAAAAGAGTAGGGAAAACGGTTTGAAAATGGCCGGAGCGCTTAATGCCTGAGACTTGATAGGACACTTTTTCTAATCCCTATTAAACCTAAGCCTTATTAAACCTAAGCCCTAAGGAACCTAAGCTCTACGAAAAAGTGGCAGGGCATAATCCTCTTCGATCTTCTCGAAAATCACTTCCACCGGCATGTCGATGGCTAAATCTTCGTTGGCGATCCCCAGTGGTCGGCTCACAAAGCGAACGCCCTCTTCCATTTCGACCACCAGGGCTGCGTAAGGTGTCTCCTCACGAAATTTAGGGTGCATGGCCTGATGGGTAATAATCCACGAAAAGATTTTCCCTTTCCCGCTGGATTCTTTCCACTCCCATTTATCGGAGCCACATTTGGCACACATATAACGCGGCATATGTCGCCAGGTGTCACAATCGAGGCACTGCTGAAAATACAATTTTCCCTCGGTGCAATGGGTCCAAAATTGACCGTTTAAATCATCGGTCGATTTCGGTATAGGTCTTGCCTGAGGTAAGGGACCACTCATGACGGTTTCTCCAATATTTTGCAAATAGTTAATTCATTAATTCTGGCTATTAATTATGAAGAATGGCGATACTCCCATCACCCAGATCGCCCCAGCCAGTAACCAGACCGAGTTTCGCATCTTTAACCTGCCGATCACCACATTCACCACGCAATTGACGAGTGGCTTCGACAATATGATTTGCTCCCCACACATGGCCTTCGCTTAACAGGCCACCATGGGTATTGATTGGGCAAGCACCACCTAACTCGATTCTGCCATCTTTGACGTAATCGGCAATACCGCCGCGTTCAAATAAGCCCATGGCTTCCATTTGCAGGAGAACCACGTAGGTAAAGCAATCGTAGATCTCCATAAAGTCCATGTCGTGGACTTTAACCCCCGCCATATCGAAGGCTTTTTGGGCGGCGAACGACAAGCCAATCTCAAAAGGGTCGGGCCGTGCGGCTATGTCGTCGGCTGGATAGGGATGGCCTTCGGCGGCACCCGATATATAGATCGGTTTTTTTGCCAGATCTTTGGCGCGCTAGGGGCTAGACACAATCATTGCACAGTCTCCTTCGGTTTCCAGGCAACAGTCGTAAAGACGGAAGGGTTCGGATATCCAACGTGCGTTCAGGTATTGATCCATGGTCAATTCCTGACCCTGCATCATCGCATTATCGTTTAATTGCGCATGCTTGCGGGCCGCCAT
>JAUUYV010000010.1 GCA_030590275.1 Porticoccaceae bacterium | reverse complement strand
GGTGCGGGAACTCTGCGGCCTGACGCTGGGTATTATCGGCTACGGTGTTCTGGGCCAGTCTGTCGCCGCTATCGGACGGGCGTTTGGGATGAATGTTGTCGTCGCTGATCTTCCCGGCAGGACTTCAGTAGCCAGGGATATCCCCCGTTTACCCTTTGATCAATTCCTTACCCAGGCCGATATTGTCAGCATCCATTGTCCACTGGCTGATAACACTCATCATCTGATTAGCCACCGCGAATTAAAGCTGATGAAAACTGATGCGTTGCTCATCAATTGCGCCCGGGGCAGCATCGTCGATGAACAGGCCCTGGCTACCAGTTTAAAACAGGGCGATATTGCCGGTGCAGCACTGGATGTACTCAGCGAAGAACCTCCGCCGGCAAATCATCCTTTGCTGAGCGGAGATATCCCGAATTTAATTATCACTCCCCACTGCGCCTGGGGCGCGAAAGACGCTCGTCAACGTCTGGTCGAACAAGCCGGACAACATCTGGAGAAATGGCTAAAGACTGTGCATTCAAGTTAATCGATTCGCTGTAGCGCTACCTTGTCTTCAATCTTCAATCTTCAATACACATCGTACTAGCGTGAAGAATATCCGCCTCTAAGCCACCCCGTGAAACGCTTTGGGCATTTTGAGCCTGGTTTGCATATACAGGCCCTCGATATTTGCCCCCAGTTATGATGGAGCGGAATCAGCAGCCTGTCATCCTCGGTGCCGCTACTTATTTAAGATGTCGGCCGATGTTTTTCAAGCCATGGCTAATTTCTTCGCCAAGCAGCTTTGCCGCCGCGCCGATATCCTGTGAGGCTTCCGCCGTTGCGCTGCCCAGGTCCTTCGCTTTGGCCTCTAACTTCACCAATAGGGCATCAAGTTTTTGCCACTCATCACCCGCTTCCAGTTTGGCTAGGTGTAGCTTTACCTGTAGTTCATCGCGCTCTTGCTTGAGCTCATTAAACAGTTCATTGATACGTTCTTTAACATTGCTCATATTACTCATATTGCTCTCCCGAGTTCTCTGTTGATTAGTATTTCCCTTCATCAGCCAAGGCGTGCGGCCAGAATATAGTAACCCTTATTAAAACATCCATGTATAAATACCCTCCCGCTATTCACAAAATATAGCTGGGTTTTATAATTCGAGACGCAATGAATAAGGCCTCGGTACAGGTAGTTAGCTACCTAATCGCGGAATGAGCTATCTTTAGCATCCATCATCCGTATCAGCGCCGGCCAGGCCAGATCAGCGCCCTTGCCAAATGCTCTAGCACCTTGTTTTTTTGTCTTTTCCTGCACCTCCTTCGAAGGAAAAACCAGAGCCGCATTAGCAGCCAGTGCAGCCACCTGTACATCACAGGCTCGCTCGAGAAAATAGAGTCGATAAAAAGCATCGGCGGCGCTTATGCCGCAGGTCAATAAACCGTGATTACGCAAAATCATCGTCCACTCCCCGCCCAGATCGGCCACCAGGCGAGCCTTCTCGTCGGGATTTAAAGCAACCCCCTCATAATCGTGGTAGGCCAATGAGCTTAGTGCCACCATCGATGATTGAGCTAGCGGCAGCAAACCATCACGATGGGCTGAAACCGCCATACCGGATGTAGAGTGGGTATGAAACACGCAGGTAGCATCGGGGCGATGTTCGTGAATAGCGCTGTGAATAATGTAGCCCGCTTTATTGATTTTGTATTCAGACTCACTCATCAAATTGCCGGCAAGATCAACCTTTACCAGACTGGACGCGGTAATTTCCTGAAACATCAAACCGAAGGGATTCAACAAAAAATGGTCGTCCGGACCGGGAACACGCATCGATATATGATTCGCGATAAGGTCATCCCAACCATAGTGGGCCACCAGTCGGTAACAAGCAGCGAGGTTTACACGAGTTTCCCATTCTTCCGGAGAAACCTGATTTTTCATTGAGCTAAAGTTAACCTTCACTGGAATGGGCATGAGCAGACCCTTCTGAAATTATTATTTTCGGGCTTGAAGTATAGCCGCTCACGCTAGCCTTACGTCAAATTTAAAGAAATTGTGCAATTTCATAAGGGCGCCGTAGGCTGCGCATTACAGCTAACTATTTGACATATATAGTGTTAAATATCAATGTATTACAATGTATTTATAAAGTATTTCTACATGCTTCAGGCCCACCCTGCCCCCTATGGCTCAAAATAAATATTGCCTCCCTCTTCTGAATCTCCACTAACAGTGGCTTATAAAATGTACGGAGCGGCTCACCAAGTATGGCTTTGCCATGTGGCCAGAGCCAGACATTGAAATTTTAGCTGATCCTGAGCTTATCCAGTAACATCCAGAAAATAGTTGTCGAAGGGCCTTTTTATGATCGATAGTAAACGTTGGATATCTCCAGACGTAGCTAAAGCGAGCCTCTCTGCCATTAAAGAGATGGCCATGCTCAGTGCACAGGTCGATGACGTGGCTTCTCTGGCCTGGGGCTTGCCATCTTTTCGCACCCCGGAACACATACGCCGAACCGTCACAGATGCCCTGGCTAACGACCCGGATATTGGTAAATACACGCTACCCAATGGCTTGCCTGAACTGCGCGAGCTGGCTGCCAAACAACACTTTAATAAAACCGGCGTCAGGGTCAACCCGCACCAAAATGTTTTCATAACTGCTGGCAACATGCAGGGCCTCAACTCTCTGTTACGCGCGGTGCTAGAACCGGGCGACGAGATCCTGGTAACGGATCCCGGTTTTGCTTCTCACATACAACAGATAGGTCTGTACGGTGGCACGCCCGTGTTTTGGCCGCTCGACGAGAATGATGGCTGGCGCTTGTCTCTGGATACATTACCTACGCTGATCTCCGCACGTACTAAGGCGATTGTGCTGGTAACACCATGCAACCCAACTTGGACCATATTTCCGAAACAGGATTTGCAGCGCCTGGGCGACATAGCGTTAGCCAACAATATTCTGCTGTTTATCGATGATCCTTACTCGGAGTTTGTCTACGATAGTCAAGACAGTTTTTTTAATCTCGCTTCCGAGGCGAACCTGTCTGATCAGCTCGCCTATCTGTTTAGCTTTTCGAAGGTTCATGCCATGAGTGGCTGGCGACTTGGCTACATGATCGTGCCAGAGTGGTTGAATAAAGAAGTGCTGAAAATACACGACGCAACCATGATTTGCGCACCACGAATATCGCAAATAGCCGGGATTGCCGCGCTCAGCGGTAGTAACAACCATGTGCGGGAGTTTGAGCAAATTCTAGCGAGCCGCCGCGAGTTAATCTGCGCACGGCTCGACCGAGTGTCCCATATTTTTCAATACACAAAACCACAGGGCGCCTACTACGTGTTTCCTCGCATTCTCAGTGAGCACAAAGATTCTTTCGAATTCTCACTGCGACTACTAAACGAGGCCCGCGTATCGGTGACTCCCGGTAGCGCTTTTGGTCCCAGCGGAGAGCACCATGTACGCTTGGCTTTCTGTGTTGACGAAAACACGATAAATAAAGCATTCGATAGAATCGAGCAGTTATTTCCTGGCTAATCGGCTTTACTGGATTACGACTATTTATTATGCCCCCGAGTAAACTAGCTCGTATAAGCAGAGGGCTACTCGAACGCTACCTTTATAAACCACATTAGGCATAGTCCCGCTGAAAATGCCAGAAAGTGCGTAATATTAACACTGATATCTTTGTGCTTATTAACTTCAGGAACCAGATCCGAGGCACCAATATAAATAAAATTACCCGCCGCAAAGGGGACAAGAAAATTGATGTCCATACGAAAAGAAGCCATATAAGCTACCGTCCCTCCCAGTAAAAAAGTAAGCGCCGAAAGCACGTTAAAGAGCAAGGCACGGCGCTTACTCCAGCCGCCATGTACCAGCACCCCAAAGTCCCCCAACTCCTGGGGAACCTCATGGGCAGCGGCTGCGAGCCAGGCCATGATACCCAGGCGAATATCGATTAAAAAAGTACCTGCAACCGCCAGCCCTCCAATAAAATTATGTAGCCCATCTCCAATTAGAACCAAATATGTTAAGGGCTGTTTTTGTTCGGATGACTGGTGGTGGCAGTGGTGCCAGTGCAAAAATTGCTCGAGAATAAAAAACACCGTGAAGCCAAGGAGTATCCACAAATAAAAAGCCGTATTACTCCCATAGCTTGCGATCCCCGCCGGGATCATGTGTAGAAAGGCCCCGCCGATCAGCGAACCGGCCGCAAATGCAACCAGAGGTAAAATAATCTTGTCTAGCGTTTCCGGCTTTAACACTAGCGTCGCACTTCCGACCAGCGCAATAGCGCTCATGAGCAAACTGCTAGAGATTATCCAGCCAAAAGTCGTCATTAATTGTCGATCACTTTGTTAAATATTGGCTACAGCGCTAAGACTCAAGTATTAGTATGGCTTTTATTTACAGCCTGCGCCGCGTTGACGTCGCCTGTTCATCCCGCGCCCATCGCTGGCCTCACCGCCTCGCGCTACGCACCGCTGAAAAGCCGGCAGATGGTTTTCCCGAGATGCCCTTTGTAATTGTCGTAAGACCACCTGTACATCAGGGTACTGTCTGGATGCTTCCAATAGCCTGTCATACATTGCAGCGTTTTCAATTTCGGCGGCGACGCCTACTTTGCACGCATCAAGAACGCTTGCTGGCGCAGTAAGCCGCGATTCCCAATCATCTTCAGGGACAGGGATATTATGTACATTAAACAGCGGCAACAGGGCCTGGATATGGCGGTTTTCAGCCTCGATGATATTTACAAAGGGTCGCACCTCACCAAATTTTTGTATGACAAGCCGGTATATCGCGCGAGCTTTGTATTCGTCTTCTATGGCCTCTCTGAGAATAACGTCAAGTTCGTCGTGCATTTCACACTCCTTTGGAAAATATTACTTCAGAAAGACTGACGATTTTTCCTACTGATAAACCCAGAGATTGAGGCGCCTGAAAACAGTCCCCGTAACAAAAACATTCTGCTGAGCTATCTAATTAATATCCCGGTGGCACCAAAGGGCTTTTCGCTTCTATATTTTCCAGCTCAGCTTCCGAATGATGGCGGAGAATCGACTCTGTGACTTTACCCACTTGCTCCTTTGAAGTATCGACCAACATTAGAATTTCGCCATTTTCAATGGCTTCCTGAAAAGCCTTGTGGCGCGAATTTGGGATATCCAGCGCTACCATACTACCCAGTAATGTGCCGACGCCTGCACCAGCCAGGGTAGTGGCAATGAGCAGACCGCCACCTATTACCGCCCCAAAACCGGGAATACTAATACCGATAAGCCCAGCTACCAGCCCAGTCGCACCACCAATGGCGATACCACGTTCGACAGCAGGGACAAAATCACTTTTCTGCAACAGGGTCGCCTCAGGCAAGTCCTCCAGCGAAGTGCTATCGTTTGCAATCAAATGAATATTTTTCTCTAGCGTTCCACCGTTAACCAACTCATCAGTAATATTCTTTGCTGACTCAATATCAGGCAGGAGAAAATAAACTCTTTTCATAATTATGACTCTCTTTGCTTAAACTAGATTGTGAGCTTGAATGAGACAAGCATCCGAAAGAGTAAAGTAAGGTAGCTGATCAATCTTGTCAAAGTAATGATCTAAAACTATCAGCAATAGTAAGCCTTTATCCTGACTAATATAATTGACAAACATCAAGCTAAAGAAAAACTCTATGCTCTCTTATCTCTTACTTTTTGCTCCAGTAAGCGAATAACCTTTTCACTAAAAGCTACGCCTCCAAAACGTTCTGCACTAACAAAGCCACCCGGACTCAAGATATTAATCTCCATAACCTTGTCGCCAACAATATCAAGACCAGCAAGGAAGACACCGTCCTCTTTTAGCTTGGGGCCCACTATTTCTGCAATAGTCTGCATTTGTTCGGTCATTTGCGCCTTATGGGAAGTACCTCCGGCAGTCATATTGCTACGCATATCACCAATCTTAACGTTAGGCGTTCGCTGAAGGGCGGCAATTTCCCCATCCATTTCTAATGGTTGCCCGTCTACCATGAATAGCCGGGTGTCGCCCTTGACCGCTTCCGGCAAGTACTCCTGAACAATCATGTAGCCTTCTTCGCGGCAGATAACATCCATCATCTGGTGAAGATTGGGTCGATCGCTGGGTCGCACTAGAAAGACATTCCTGCCGCCAGAACCAAACAGAGGTTTGAGCACGGCATGGTTATCCAGGGCTTTAATGTAATCCCTGGCCTCTTCCTGATTACGAGTAATCAGGGTTCCGGGTCTGATCGTCGCCGGGAAATATTGTAGATACAGTTTGGTCAGCGAACGAGCCAGGGTTTCAGGTTTATTGAGTACCAGCACACCAGCGCGCTCGGCTAGAAAGCCAAAGTTGATACCCGCCATACGCGCCCAGGGCCGCTCCAGTGCATCTTCATTAGCATCGTTACGCAGCAGTAAAATGTCCAGATCTTCGAGGCAAATACGTTGAGATGGGTTTTGTTTGGCTCTGAGTTCATTTAGAAAATCATCTCCCGTTTTATAGTCACGCGAGGGTACGGTACGGACCAGTGCATGGGGTTTATCATCCGGCCTAAGCGAGAAATCCCCAACACCCATGTGATAACTTTCGTGACCCAGCCGACAGGCTGCTCTGGCCAGGGTAGTGGTTGTATAGCCGCCGTATTCCGTGGCTATATCATTAACAACAAAACCTATTCTCATCGCTTTACCCCTTAATCAGATCAGTAACAGAAAGACCACGTCTCAAGGCCTTCAGTCGCGGCTGCGCTTCCTTACTATCCAGGTAAGCAGGTTTCAAGACAGGCGGTTTTATTATCTTTCGCCATTGCAGTTCTTCAACAAAATCGAGGTTTTGATGAGATATTTTACCAAGGTAGAGAGACTCGACGGGGTATCCATCAGCCAGTTTCTGTAATAGTTGACCGAGGCCACGTAGATAAACCAGGTCTTTGGTGTAGCCACCACCCCGAAACACTCGCATACTAATGTTAAATGCCGTATGAGGCTGAAAGCCCTGTTCTATATGAAGGGTCCGAAAGCAATCGATAAAATTGGCACCAGACGTAATAAGATGCACTGCCAGCACTCGACCCGCCAACAGTCGTAGGCGACTGGCTTGCAGTTCACCGACCAGATATTCCGACAATACTGCCAGGCCTTCCTGTAGTGCTTCATAGCCCGCCATTCCGACATAGAGCTCGCGAAAGGCTTGCTGCTTGCCATTGTGATGGGTAACGATATGCGTACCTACTTCGTGGTTAATCAGCGCATTGAGCCGGGACACGTGGACATTGGCATCTTCACCAATGAGTAGATTGCCATGAGCAACCAGTATGCCCGGGACATCGGGCCGCACCGTGACCGTTGAGCTCAATGTCGGGTCCTGCTGGCGATATTTATCCAGTTCTTTACGTGCTGATTCGGCAATCTGTTCTGGATTGAGGTAGTCACCCTCCAGAGCCGGCTCTGATGGGGGAATGGTTTCGAGTAGCAACGTGGCCTGTTCAAGCAGCTCTGCTTCCACATCACCATAAATCTGGCGACTGCCCAATAAAAAGCGACTAGTGTTACGATCAGCCACCAGGGTAATTTGACGATCTAGTTCGTTGCGTTTTTCAGCAAATATATGTGCCAGAGTGGGGTCTTCGATCTCCTCAATGGGAATCTGGAACAGCGCTCGCTTGAGCAAGGACGGATTTACATTTCGCGCTCGGTAGAGAAACGGAACCTCATACTCAAAGCTGTGTTTTTTAAATTCTTGCCAGGCCGCGGTACTGTTAACCGGTGAGACATATAACAACAAGTCGAAACTATCACTGATCTCGGCCAGTTGTCGATCCGTTTCCCACACCGCCTGGGTCATCGTCCTGCGTCCAAGCTCATGAAAGTGTCGAGGTCGCTCTCGGGTGTGATGATGAATAAAGGCGAAAAAACCCCGTTTCAGCGCGCGGTTTAGTTCGCGATGCAGTCCGTCCAGCTGGAATGGCAAAAGTTCATTAGTGTCGGCATCCAGGTATATCGGCTTTACCGCGAGACCCACGGGGATACAGTTTAACGAAATCATCTGCTCGCTATCTAGCAGCGGTGCCAGCCCAGGAGGGGCAATTTCTAGCTGGTAGTTCACTTCGATTGTGGCATGCAGGCTCTCGACACAAACATGAAGTAGCGCATTTTCCAACTCCTCCAGATAACGGTTTGGTGTCTGCCTGGATGACGCCACGATTTCAAAACCCGGCTGCAGGGGATCGTCTGTATCGGGCTGGGCAGACCAAAGCTCCAACAAACAAAACTGGTCAAAACATTTGCTCAGAGTACGGAGGATTGCCACCAGTAGCTTGTTGGTGTCTGCAAGTTTTTCGGGGTCTCCATTTACTAACAGGTAGGATGGGCTGCCCAAAAGCAGGCGCTCGGCGGCGGTCTCCAATTCGCTGGATGGTTTCCGAAACACACAAAGAAAAGGCAGCTGCCGATCAATATGGAGGCGACCGCCACCAGGCAGTTTTTTTCTGATCGGTTTGTTTGAGGCAATGGCCTCAGTAATGTCTTCGATCAGTGTGTCTGTTATCTGCGACTGATTCATGGAACTCGCTGCAATTCTGTCAGGATTCCCGACATAGTCGAGTGTAAGGCGTCCCGGACCGCCTGAATTTGCTCGACCTCGCCAACACCGGTCCATTCATCCATGTAAAATTTCTTGAACTCCACAGAGAGCACACAGGCGGATTCAGGAAACTGACTGTGAATCCACTGCGCCAGTTGCCGCCCTTTGAATTTGACGTTTTCTCGCACATCAAGGTGCCGGCCAAAAAAATCAAATCCCGCCAGATCCTGCATGAACCTGTCGACCAGGGAACCCCAACGCTCGCGATCCATCGATCCAGTACCGATATTTATATCGGGATTCAAGCCCGGGTCGGCCGGAGTCTGATTACTTCCACGACGGCGGTAGTTATAAGCGTGTAAATCGAGGATAACAAAGTGACGATGATGTCGGGCGATATGCTGCAATAACGTCCCAAGCTCAGCGTAAAACGCATCATATTCTGCAATGCTTTTTTCCACCATCACAGCTTCCGGCGGCTGTTTCCACACGTTGAGCCCCCAGGCGACCTCCGGGCTTAAATAAACAGCTTCGTCGCGAGGCCGATTGAGATCTACTTCAAAGCGGGATCGCCTTGGCACCAGCCAGCTAGGCGCTACTTTGGCCCAGTAGTCCGTGTAAGGATCTTCCTCTCTCGATCGCTCTATTTCGTCCAGCGCAAGAATTGGCAGCAACTCACGGCGAACTGTGTGACCGGCGTGAACGGCCGTGGCGAAAACAGGTCCCTCACCTTCATGCTCTATCCACAGATCTCCGTTTTCAGTCATCGTGCGATATTCCACGTCAAGTTAAGTGTGGGAAACTAATTTTTGGTCAGCGCAGGTTTAAGCTGCGTGTTGACGTCGCTAAAACCGCTGCCGCATAAGCTAGCAGTTAAACGGAAACCTACTTTACCTCGACAGAAAATACTAGACTTGTTTAAGCACTGTGAGTTTAGATCATTTTTGTTTTGACTTGTTTGGGCTCAATAGCTAGCGTGGTCATCAATGAACTAAGGTTAAGCCTTATCAAGGTAATAATGACAACGGCATCATTTAATAACGGTTTAGTCAGCGACTTACCATAAAGAGGCCACGCCATGGGTTCTCCACTCCACCTGATTGTTGATGCTAACGAAGCCTGTGCTTACGTGGCACACAAAACCAATGAGGTCATTGCTATTTACCCGATCACACCCGCTTCACCGATGGGAGAAGCGGCTGATTTATGGTCTTCGCAGGGCAAAAAGAATATATGGGGTGCAGTGCCGCGCATTGTTGAGCTGCAAAGCGAAGGCGGTGCTGCGGCTGCGGTGCATGGCTCATTGCAGGCAGGCGCACTGACGACCACCTTTACTGCATCCCGGGGCTTGCTGTTAATGATCCCCAGCATGTACAAAATTGCTGGTGAGTTAAGCCCCACTGTATTTCACGTAGCCTCCCGATCCGTTGCGGCGCAGGCACTGTCCATTTTTGGGGATCATAGCGATGTGATGGCTGTTCGTGCCACCGGATTTGCCCTGCTCGCTTCCAACTCGGTACAGGAAGCGCTGGATTTTAGTCTCATAGCCCAGGCTGCAACGCTGAAAGGTTCTGTTCCGCTGGTACATTTCTTTGATGGCTTTCGTACCTCCCACGAGATAAGCAAAATCACAGCCTTTGGTGACGACGTCATCAAAAGTTTGATAGACCAGGCCGACCTGCACCGATTTCGCCAACGTGCACTATCCCCGGACCGACCCATTATCAGAGGCACATCTCAAAACCCGGACGTGTTTTTTCAGGCTCGAGAAACGGTGAATCCCTATTACGACGCTTTCCCCGGGATAGTACAAAACACCATGGACAGGTTTGCGCGCCTGACCGGCAGAAAGTATCAACTATTTGACTATGCGGGTGCAGAAAATGCAGAGCGCATCATTGTGTTGATGGGTTCGGGCGCTGAGGCTGTCGAGGAAACCGTCAACCACCTGAACGCGCAGGGAGAAAAAGTTGGTCTGGTAAAAGTGCGTCTATTTAGACCTCTTGCAGTGGAATATCTGTTGGATACCCTGCCGCCGACGGTCAAAACCATCGCGGTTCTGGACCGGACTAAGGAACCCGGCGCCCATGGCGAGCCGCTATACAAGGACGTGTTGGCCGCACTGGCTGAAAATCAGATGAGCGCTACACCTCGCTTTGCACAGATGCCGCGGGTGGTGGGCGGACGCTTTGGGCTGGGTTCCAAGGAGTTCAATCCAGCAATGATCAAGGGAGTGTTTGAGGAACTAAGCAAACCAGAGGTAAAAAATCATTTCACTGTCGGCATAATCGATGATGTACAACACAGAAGCCTGGATTGGCACAAAGAATTTCGTACTACCTGCAATAAAAAAACCATGCAATGCCTGTTTTATGGACTGGGCTCAGATGGCACGGTCAGTGCCAACAAAAACTCTATTAAGATCATCGGCGAGGCCAGGGATTTTTATGTTCAGGGCTACTTTGTCTACGATTCCAAAAAAGCCGGGGCGATCACTGTATCGCACCTGCGCTTCAGTGAGCAGCCGATACAGTCCAGCTACCTCATAGGCGATGGGGATGCCAATTTTATTGCCTGCCACCACGCAGTGTTTCTCGAGCGTTATGACATATTGGATATGGCGGCCGAAGGCGCTATTTTCCTGCTTAATTCAAGTGTCACCAAAACTGATGTGTGGGATAGTTTACCGGCCAAACTGCAGCGGCAGATCATCGATAAAAAAATTAGTTTTTTCTGTGTAGATGCCTACAAGATCGCCGCTCAGTACGGAATGGGGAAACGGATCAATACCATCATGCAGGCCTGCTTTTTTGCAATATCCGATTTGTTGCCCACCGAGCAGGCAATAGCCGCCATCAAGCGGGCGGTAGAGAATACCTATGGTCGCAAAGGCCAATCCATTATCAGGCAAAACCTCCAGGCGATTGATGCTGCCCTGGAGCAGCTTTATACGGTGGCTTTCGATAATCAGGTAAGTAGTACGCGGGTAAGAAAATTACCAGTTCCTGAGGGGGCTCCCGGTTTTGTCAAACGGGTCACCGGAGAAATTATTGCCGGCCGTGGAGATTTAATTCCGGTCAGTTTACTGCCCGACGACGGCAGTTATCCGGTGGGCACAGCCGCCTTTGAAAAGCGCAATCTGGCCCAGGAGATACCGCTGGTCGATTACGACCTCTGTACACATTGCGGCAAATGCGCTTTTGTCTGTCCTCACAGCGTTATCCGCAGCAAAGCGTTTCCGGCAGCACTGGCGCAAAAAGCACCGCCGACCTTTCAACATGATCAGATCAAGGGTAAGGATTATCCCCAGGGGCTTCACATCAGCTACCAGGTCGCGCCAGAGGATTGCACCGGCTGCGCTCTGTGTGTCGACATATGCCCCATCCGGGATAAATCCAATGTCAGCCACAAGGCGATAAACATGGTGCCGCAAACACCAATACTCGCAGAAGAAAAAGCCAACTGGGAATTTTTCAAGCAATTACCGGATTATGATCGCCGTTCGACAAAAATTGAGACTATGAAAGGCGCCATGTTGCTGGAGCCTCTCTTTGAGTTTTCCGGAGCCTGTTTGGGCTGCGGTGAAACGCCGTATATCAAACTGGCTTCGCAATTGTTTGGTGATCGAATGGTGGTTGCCAATGCCACCGGCTGTTCATCCATTTACGGGGGCAACCTGCCAACTACCCCCTGGGCAAAAAATGCTGCGGGCAGAGGCCCCGCCTGGAACAATTCCCTGTTCGAGGATAACGCCGAGTTTGGCCTGGGCATGCGGCTGGCTATCGATAAGCAGCGGGAATTTGCCGGTGAACTTCTGGCCGCACTAAAAGACGACCTGGATAAGGCGCTAGTGGAGGCTTTATTAAACGCCGATGAATCTGACGAGGCCGGCATCCACGAGCAGCGCCAGAGAGTGGTAGAGCTAAAGGACCAGTTAAAATCTGTCGACCAAGAGCAAGCACGAATGCTGGAGTCTGTTGCAGACAGCCTTTGCAAACGATCAGTCTGGATTATTGGCGGCGATGGCTGGGCCTATGATATTGG
>JAUUYV010000105.1 GCA_030590275.1 Porticoccaceae bacterium | reverse complement strand
CGAGGATATTTCCCTGGAAGAAACCGTAAGGTTTGTTGCGCTTGGTGATATGGGTGAAGGCAATGTCGCACAATATGCGGTGTCTGCGGCGATAGAAGCGGAGTGTGAGGCAGCAGGAGGCTGTGATTTTGCCGTTGGCCTTGGCGATAATATCTATGATATTAATCCTCTGACTATCTACCATCCTGTTTTTGTGGACAACTTTGAACTGCCCTATCAGAATCTCAATTTGCCATTTTTTATGTCACTGGGTAACCACGACAACGATCTCTTATCTGACGGTCTTGGCGGCTTTAATCACGCCGGTGACGTACAGGTAAGGTATACATTCAAAAGAAATAAACTCAGCCAGAAATGGCAACTGCCCGATCGTTACTATCATTACAGTGCTCCGCTTTCAGGCGCACCGCCGCTGATAGATTTTTTTGTGCTTGATTCAAACCCAATGACCAGCGCACCCGATATCGCTCCCAAATTTGCCGTGGAGCCCTATCAGGAACAACAGAAGCAATGGTTTGATAGCGTCTATGAAAACACCTCAGGCCCGTGGAAGTTTGCCTATTCTCACCATCCCTATCTTTCCAACGGCAAGCATGGAAATGCCGGTTTCTATGATGGTGTGCCCCCCGTAACATCCCTGGGTAAAAGGGTCTCGGGCGATTTATATCGTCAGTGGCTGGAACAGACTATTTGCGGAAAAGTCGATGTCTATCTGTCTGGGCACGACCACGATCTGCAATTATTAAACTCAGTGCCCGAGTGCGGCAATACGCTGTTTGTGGTCTCTGGTGCTGGGGCCAAGGCGCGCCCATTGGCTAATCCAGCCCGAAACCCCAGTTATTGGCAGCTGGGCGAGACCCCTGGGTTTTTCCTGTTTACCATTACCGGCAATGTAATGAACATTAAAGCCTTTAGTGTTAATGCAAGCGATGGCAGTCACGAACTCGAATTTGATGGCGACTTCCCTCGCCGTTCGAAACAGGGATAAGCGAAGGCACCCGTTAAACTGGACAGGTTCAACTCCTCTCCTATTCCTTATCAAGGAATTAAAACAACAAAGTTGGAGCAAGCATGACATTAGTGGAACTAGCCAGTTTGGCAGAAATAGTAGGTGCCGTAACTATTCTCAGCGGTGCCATTTTTGGGCTTTACCAGTTAACGGAATTCCGTAAACAGCGGCAGGAAGTAGTTGCCTCGGATTTAATGAAAACATTCTATAGTGCTGAATTTTCCCAGGCGGTGGCATTGCTTCGTACGCTACCAGACGACTGCAGCGCCCAGCAGCTCAGAGCTCTTGGGCCCAAAGGAGAAGAAGCGGCGGTACAGATTTGCACGATAATAGAAACCATGGGCGTACTGGTTCATCAACGTATCGCGCCTTACTCATTGGTAGAGGAACTGGCTGGCGGAGTGATTACTGTTCTGTATCTAAAGCTCAGGGTATGGCTCAAAACAGTACGCGAAGAACAGGACCAGCCTTCCTGGGCAGAATGGTTTCAGTGGTTAGCCGAACAACTCATACAACGCAAAGACCAGGGCGAACCCGCCTATCTTAAGTTTCGTGATTGGCAGCCTTGAGCTAATAAGCTTGAAAAGCCGTGGCAAACCCGATAAATGTTCCATACCAGGATCAACTGATTAACACACCTCACCCCATTGTTCTGAATTAGCAGGCAAAATAGTGTTGTACTCCAGCACGGTAAATCACCCACAGTTCAAGCCAGAGACAAACTTTTCAATGATTCGTGCGCAAACCGTCCTTCAATCCACCTTCGGATACGATACCTTTCGTCACTCTCAGGAAGAGGTCATTCAGGACATATTAAATGGCAAGGATGCCTTCGTATTAATGCCCACAGGTGGTGGCAAGTCCCTGTGTTATCAAATCCCGGCGCTGGTGCTAGACGGCGTTACTATCGTGGTTTCCCCGCTGATTGCCCTGATGCAGGATCAGGTGGATGCTTTGCAGCAATTGGGGGTTAAGGCGGCATTTCTTAATTCCAGTTTAAGTACTGATCAAGCCCAGACTATTGAAGGCCAACTGCTTAACGACGAGCTGGATCTGGTGTATATCGCACCTGAGCGCCTGCTAAGTGAGCGAATGCTGGCTTTGCTGGAGCGCTGCCACTTATCTCTATTTGCTATCGATGAAGCCCACTGTGTATCTCAATGGGGGCATGATTTTCGGATTGAATATCAGCAGCTTAAAATTCTTCACGTGCGCTTCCCGAACATCCCACGTATCGCACTGACTGCCACCGCCGACCGCCGAACCCGCGATGAAATCATCACCCAGCTCAGGCTCGAAAATGCCCGAGTGTTCATTAATAGCTTCGATCGCCCCAATATCCAGTACGCGATCACTGAGGGTAATAATCCCAAACAACGCCTGTGGCGCTTTATTGATGAAAACCATCCACAGGACGCGGGCATCGTGTATTGCCTGTCTCGAAAAAAAGTCGAAGCCATCGCCGACTGGCTGAGCCAGCAGGGTCGGGTGGCCCTGCCCTATCATGCGGGACTGAGTAGCCAGCTACGACAGACTAACCAACAGCGTTTCCTACGCGAAGAGTCGGTGATAATTGTCGCCACTATCGCCTTCGGTATGGGAATTGATAAACCCGACGTACGTTTTGTAGCCCACCTCAGCTTGCCAAAAAGTATTGAAGCCTATTATCAGGAAACCGGACGCGCAGGACGCGATGGCGAGCCCGCCAGTGCGCGGATGGCCTACGGCTTACAGGATGTCATCACGCTCAGACAATTTACTCAAGATTCACAGGCAAGTGCCACCCACAAGCGCCTTGAGCACCATAAACTGGAATCCATGCTCGGCTTGTGCGAATTAATTACCTGCCGCCGCCATGCCCTGCTGGCCTATTTTGAAGAAGACAGTGCTGAGCGTTGTGGTAACTGTGATAATTGTCTGAAACCACCAGAAAAGTGGGACGCCACTATTGCTGCCCAGAAAGCCTTATCCTGTGTTTACCGAACACAACAACGCTTCGGTGTGAACTACCTGATAGATGTACTACTCGGAAAAACCGACGACAGGATTCAAAAAAACCGCCACGATCAGGTCAGCACCTTCGGTGTGGGTAGTGAGTTTTCTATGAGCGAGTGGCGGACACTGTTTCGGCAACTAATCGCCCTAGGCTACCTGGATATCGATACCGAGGGCTACGGTGCTTTGCAGCTCACCGAGAAATGTCGTCCTCTGTTAAGGGGCGAACAAAACCTCAGTCTGCGTAAACCTGGCGAAGAAGAAAAACTTAGCCACAGTAAAAAAGACAAAACCGCCGTTCGACCTCAGGATGAGCCCTTATGGGATGCTCTGCGAGCGCTACGCAGCGCACTTGCTGGTGAATCGGGCGTCCCACCTTACGTGATATTTCACGATGCCACCCTGCAGGAAATGATTAAGCGTAGACCTGCGACTATCGGCGATATGAGCCTTATTTCCGGTGTCGGCGCACAGAAGCTCAAACGTTACGGACGGCAGTTTCTCGATGAAATTGCATGCCATCCCCTACCAGAGCTTCTCGATAACCGTCTCAGCGCCACAGTCAACGAAACGCTTATCCTCTATCAACAGGGGCTCTCCATTGAGCAGATTGCCGAGCAGCGTGAGGCAAAAACCAGTACCGTCTACGCCCACCTCGCCGACGCTATTGAAACTGGACTACTGGGTGTTCTCGATGTTCTGGGTCTAGACGCCGACGAGTACCAGGGGATTGTATTGACCATCGAGTCTATGGAAGACGAAGACAAAGGCCGTCTTAAACCGGTCTATGAAGCACTGGAGGAACAATACGACTACGGCGTATTACGCTGTGTTCAGGCATCGATTTGAATTTATCGGTTTATCCCGATACCGTCCTGATTCACAACCTTAATTTCCCGCACGTCATGTAGAGTCGAAGCAGGGTATCACTTCAGTCCCAACCATTTCGCACCAGTAACTGTAGTTTTTGAAAGTCTTCGGCCTGCATCGCATCTTTAAATACCGGCAAACGGAATACAGATAATCGCGTAGCCTTAACACCACCTCGAGTAAACCAAGCCCTGACACACCCGGCTCTGACCAACGAAGACCGATTCTGATCTTCTGTAAGAGTACGTAACACGATAACCAGGCTTGAAATATATTCTACTCGGCAGCGTCGGCTTTGGTTGCCATCATAACTTCCCCTCAGGTACCAGGTCCCGCCCTGCTGTACAAGTCGAGTGAACCGATAGAATCGCTGCCGGGCCTGCCCCGCTACTATAAACGCCAATACCACTATCAGTAACAGCAGCGCTTTCTGGAGAACAGCCAAAGGCAGAAATATTAACAGCAGCCCTACGGTAACTGTCACCACCAACTGCAGCCGCCTCCAGATCTGTGAGGGCCGCAATCTAAACTCCAGATCTATGACCTCAGGTGCGGGCATGGGCATCGAGAACCACCTTTACAATCGAGCGTATTTCATCATCTTCAGGCTCTGCACGACGCAAAAACCAGGAAAACAAATCCTGATCCTCGCATTCCAGTAAGCGTTGAAAACGGTGTTGATCTTCCTCGTCCAGCTGGCGATAAACCTGCTCCACAAAAGGCTGTAAGATCAGATCGAGTTCCAACATACCACGACGGGCAGCCCAGACCAGACGATTGTATTCCATGCAAACACCCCAGTATAAATTTGCGGCATTTTAGTGCCACTGCCATCATAATGCAGCTGTGGAATAATTAGCCATCGGTGTTTTGCCAAGCCCTCACATGGAGAAGCAATGTCGACAAAACCCATACCAGACTGGCTCAGCTTTTTGAGCGGGAAAGGAGCAAGCTTTGAGGATGACATCATTATAAGCTTTGGCGAAACGCCCGCTGACTACCAGCAGCTCCTGCAGGAGGATGCGCTCTATGACTTAAGCGACGCAGGCTTACTCTTGCTCGAGGGTCCGGATAGCGCCCAGTTTCTCCAGGGTCAAACCACGGCCGACTTCGATCAACTCAGCCCCGAAAACCCAGTGCAAGGTGCTTTTTGCAACCTGCAAGGTCGTATGCTCTGCGACTTTACCGCTTTAATGACGGAATCAGACCAAATTTTTCTGGTCATGCCTAAAACTCTGGTCACGATCATTATCAACGAGGTCGCTAAATATGCAGCTTTCGCTAAAACTGAATTAAGCGATGCCAGTGACGGTTATCGTATTCTGGGGCTAAGCGGACCCAACAGTGCCGTGCTGATAAATACGCACTACCAAATGTCTAATGATGTGATCAGCATGACAAGCCTTTCGGGCGAGACCTCTATGTCGCTAACAAGTCCCCGCTCGGTAAGCACCGACAAACAGGCCCAGACATCCCGCCATCTGCTGCTTCTTTCCGCAGAGTCGGCCCAGGAGCACTGGCAAAAGCTGGAGCAAAATGCCCGGCCTTTAGGCCTTCCCTGCTGGCACTTGCTCGACATACACACCGGCATCGGACACGTTTACGCCCAAACTAGTGCTATGTTTATTCCGCAAATGCTGAATTACGACATAACGGGGGTGGTGAGTTTTACCAAGGGCTGCTACACCGGGCAGGAAATAGTGGCTCGTATGCAGTATCGCGGAAAACTCAAACGGCGCCTGTATCGCCTGGCAGTCGACACCACTGCCGTGCCTTTACCCGGAACTGAAATCAAAACACCACACGACGATAAAGTCCTGGGGCAGGTAGTTATTGCCGCACCGAGCGATAAGGATCATGTCGAACTTCTTGCGGTATTAACCGATACCGCTTTCGATGATGCCGACAATCACTCTGAGAATCACTCTGAGAATCACTCTGAGAATCACTCTGAGAATCACTCTGAGAATCACTCCGACAATCAAAACCACATCATCCCGTTAAACTTTGCCGATGCAGACAAGCCGGTAACGGCGCAACTCTTGCCCCTCCCCTACGCAAACTACGACTACTCCAACAAGCCAAACAACTCTACAGGCAGCTAATGAGCGCATGGATTGGCGCCCACGAGGCGATACTCACCTGGTTGACCATCGGCTCATTAATTACTTTTGTCGTCAGCCTGGCAACCTTACCCTGGTTAGTAGCCAGAATTCCCGCCGATTATTTTTTGTATCAAAAACGGCACCCAATAGCCCTAAAACAACGCCACCCGGTCATTCGTATGGTGCTGCTGATCGGCAAGAATCTGCTCGGGGCCATATTGCTGCTAGGGGGAATACTGATGCTATTTATTCCCGGCCAGGGTCTGTTAACTATGGCCATGGGGCTCTTGCTGCTGGATTATCCCGGCAAATTTACGCTGGAACGAAAACTTGCACAGCAACCCAAAGTACTGAATGGTCTAAACTGGTTGCGGAGCAAAGCCAAAGCTCCACCCCTGGAAGTAGAACCCTAAACTCCTATTCCCAGCTTCATATTTTCAGTCTATTACTTCCGACTTCCTGCATCCGACAACAACTCAATTTTATAGCCATCGGGGTCTTCAACAAACGCTAACACCGTAGAACCATGCATCATCGGGCCGGGCTCCCGCACTACCTTTCCACCTTTATCCTTAAT
>JAUUYV010000182.1 GCA_030590275.1 Porticoccaceae bacterium | reverse complement strand
GACAGGAATCATGCCCAGATAATGCTGTAATTGGTGAGCAAAGTCCTCGGGGTGTAAATGATAGAAACGAAGATAATCCTGAGCAGCCGGCAACTGGGCCGTTGATGTGTCCGCAGCGGGATCAAAACAAAGGACTGGCAGCTGTTCATGCAAGGTCGCTAGCGATTCTGCTGAAATTGTCAGATTTTTCATCAAGTCATCAAACAGTTGTCATTTAGGGTAATTGGGATTCTTTCTTTTAGAGCAATAAGGTTCTTTGTTTTTGCATAATCCAGTTAAACTCCGTACTTTCCACCAAACTAACTAACCAAACTTGCAAAGCGTCCATTGGCAAGCTGTTAAACCAGGTCATATCGACATTGGCAAATTGTCGGATAAACGGGAATATTGCAATATCTGCAAAACCCGCCTTGCTCCCTGACAAATAAGGGTTTCCTTTCAGGCTCGCATTTAAGCGCTCTATAAACAGCAATGCCTGATCACGAGCCCCGGAACAGTTTTCCTCGGGAAATCGCTGGGGATATTTATAGCGATCAAGCGCCTGCTTAAAGGAACCATCATTTTCTGTAATCAGGGCCCGGGCAAGCGCACCTTTTTGTAACAACCAGTCAGCAGGATCATTCTGCTCCAGAGCCCAACGCATCACCTCCAGACTTTCGTCGATGACACTACCATTATCCAGGAGCAATACCGGCACCAGACCTTTTGGTGAAAGTTTTAGCATCTCCTCGGGTTTTTGTTTCAAATCAACTTCGTAAATTTCTACCTGCATCTGCGCCTGATACAGCGCCATACGTGCCCGCATGGCGTAGGGACAACGTCTGAAGCTATATAGTAAGGGAATATGCTATCACTCCGAGAACTAGCAACAAGCGCCAGGGTCTCCACCACTTCCGCCTTGCCCTAGACTATGACGACCACCTTTGGTTTCCAGCGCGGATCTTAGCGTTCCTTGCGGCTTACAAAAACCACCGTGGTTACGGGGCTCGGCAGGGTCCAAACCGATAAAATCACCAGCGTAGTAATCGTCCATCATCAGGTCATGGGTACGCCTGGATACGGCCATCCGCTCCCCGCGCAAATAGACATTACCCAGATCGTCGTACACTTTGGCATAGGGTCCTTTATATAAAACTGCGTGATCACCATCGTAAATATCTGCCTGACTGGGTTTCATGGCAGTTAAGGTCACCGACCGAAATTCAATACCCTCCACCACCTGCCAGGGCTCCGCATCCCATTTATCGTATCTCGCTCCCACAAAACCTGCGTCAATAAAGGCCTGTAAAAATTCTTTTTCCTGAAAGGCACCAGATATACAGCCGCTCCATAAGGTAGCATCATTTTTTAAATGCTCCGGCACATACTCGTCGGCCACAATATCAGAGATCGCCACTCGACCACTGGGTTTTAATACACGAAATATTTCGCTGATCATTTGCTTTCTATCCTGCTCGGCAACGAGATTCAGCACACAATTAGAAATCACCAGGTCAATACCGGAGGTTTCGATAAGCGGGTTTTCTTTACTTTGTTTTAATTTCCAGTCTTCGAATTCTCTCAGGGTATTCGAATCCTTGACCGGGCTTGAGGCAAGAAACGCATCTGTTTTTTCTACATCCATGGCGAGGTTCTGAATATAAGCTTTTTTGAATTCTACTCGGCTTCCACCCAGCTTTTGTGCCATTTCACCTTGATATTTTCGGGCGAGCGCCAACATGTCATCGGTCATGTCCACACCGATCACCCGACCGGCATCACCAACCAACTGCGCAGCCATATAACAAATTTTTCCACCACCACTGCCCAGATCGAGCACGGTATCGCCTTCGCGTACGTAGCGTGAGGGATCACCGCAGCCATAATCTTTTTCTATAATTTCAGACGGCAACATGGCTAACAGAGAACGATCGTAATCCACCGGACAGCAAAGTGATTCCTCTCGGGCTTGCGCGCCTTTCGCGTAGCGATCACTGACATTTGTATAAACACTCATTACGTTTTCCTCATCCAACGGTGGTATTTTTCCACCAGGCTTAATAGCTTCTCAGGAGCATGAACCCGCTTCCAGTTACCCGCCACAAATTTATTGGCCTCACTCAGGGTTGGGTAGATGTGAATTGTACCCAGAACTTTATTAAGTCCAAGGTTTCGTTTTATGGCCGTGACAAACTCCGTCAACATTTCGCTACCGTGATGACCGACGATGGTCGCACCCAAAATTTTATCCTTGCCGGGGACGGTTAACACTTTCACAAAACCACTTGCGATATTATCGGTAATGGCGCGATCCAGCTCACTCAGATCATAAGATGTCACCTCATAAGCCACGCCCTGCTCCCTGGCCTCTCGCTCATTCAAACCCACGCGAGCAACTTCCGGGGCGGTAAACGTGGCCCAGGGAATAACTGAATAATCCACTTTAAACTTTTTAAAACGCCCGAACAAAGCATTAACCGCCGCGTACCAGGCCTGATGAGCAGCGGCATGAGTAAACTGGTAGGGCCCGGCCACATCACCGCAAGCATAAATATTAGGGTATTTTGTGCGCAGATAATCGTCTACCTCAATGGTACCGTTGTCAGCCACCCCAACACCCAGATCTTCGAGACCAAAGCCTTCGGTATTCGGCTTTCGCCCCAGGGCAAGCAGAACCCGATCAAACGCTACCCGCTTCTCCGCACCATTTGACTGGAAGACCGCCTGGTACTGCGGTATACCAGATACTTCATTAGTAACTTCAAACGCTACTAACTTACATGCACACAAAACTTGCAGGCCTTCATCGGTAAAAACCCCGCTTATGTGTTCAGACACCTCGTCATCTTCTCTGGGGAGCAAACGAGCAGCACGCCCAGCAATTGTTACCTTGCTGCCTAAACGCTGGAAGGCCTGAGCCAATTCGCAACCGATTGGGCCGCTGCCAACCACTAATAGCTTCTCGGGGAGTTTGTCGAGGCTCCAAACCGTATCCGACGTTAAATAATCTATCCTTTCTAATCCGGGGATATTCGGCACCGCCGGGTTGGCCCCGCTGGCAATAATAATGTTTTGGGCGGTAATTCGTTGTTCTCCCACCTCAACCAGCCAGGGTGACAGAATTTTTGCCGTACCCTGTACGCACTTCACACCAAGTTCTGTGTAACGTTCAATGGAATCATGGGGTTCGATGCGAGCAATCACCTCTCGGACACGAGTCATCACTTTTGGAAAATCCACTTTTACGGAAGTGCTACTAATACCCAGCTGGTCTGCGCAGCGGATATCATGAACCGCATTAGCTGTACGAATCAGGGTCTTGCTGGGCACACAGCCCGTATTGAGACAATCACCTCCCATAAGGTGCTTTTCCACCAGCGTAACCTTAGCTTTTACTGTCGCGGCGATGTAGGCAGAAACCAGTCCGGCACTACCCGCGCCAATGACTAGTACGTTAGCATCAAATTGCTTCGGACGATCATATGCACGGTAAACTCTCTGCCTATTGATAGCAGCCACAATCCCCCGTGCAAGAAACGGAAAAACCGCCAACAAGGCAAATGCCAGGATCAGGTCCGGTTTCAAGATTCCTGATGTCGAGAACTCCTCTACCGCTCCCAGCTCCGCTCCCGCATAAACATACACAATAGTGGCGGGAAACATTGCTATTTGACTAACCCAGTAGTAAGTCCAGGTGCGTAGCGGGGTTAGCCCAGTTAGTAAATTAATGACCCAGAACGGGAATACCGGAATCAATCTAAGTGTGAATAGATAAAAAGCGCCATCCTTTTCTACCCCGCGATTGAGGGGTTTTAAATAAGTAGCGAATTTTTGTTGCACCCAATCTTTCAATATAAAACGGGCGAGCAGAAATGCCAGCGTAGCGCCAATGGTGCTGGCAAAGGAGACCAATAAAGTTCCAGTAGCCAGACCAAAGGTCATGCCACCGATAACCGTTAATACTGTCCCAGTGGGGAGGGACAAGGCCGTGGCTAGCACGTAGATTACAAAAAATATTGCTACAGTAGAAAAGGGATAGTCTATAAAACGATCACGGAAAAAACCGACACTTATCGTTTCGCTTAAATCAAACCAGAAAAAAGCTACTATCACACCAACTAAGGCCAAAAGTAGCGCTAATTTTTTAATAGTAAGCTCTCCTTCCTGTACTTGCGATAAATCCTTCTTTCCCCATAACGAGAAGCAAGACATACTCCAGAGGATTCATTCTAAGCGGATACTTGCTCGAAGCACATTGACTTTAACCTTACCGAGCACTCAGTCCAGGCTCCACAGGTAAAGCATGGTATTAAATCGTTCCCTCGCAAAGAGTCAACTGCTACCCCGTTTATAGTCGGCGCTCAGCGTCAAATTAACCCGGTAGTAGATAATAACTCCCCGGATATGGTCGCTCGAGCGAGCAAATGCTATGATCCGATCATTATAATTTCACCAAACACGTGATATACAATTAATTCAGCACCACACCTCCTGGAGAATATATATGGGTGACAAGCTCGTACATACTAGCGACGCTAACTTTGAAAACGATGTCATCAATGCCGATTTGCCTGTATTGGTCGATTTTTGGGCAGAATGGTGCGGCCCCTGCAAAATGATCGCACCAATTCTCGACGAACTCGCCGATGACTACGAAGGCCGCTTAAAGATCTGCAAACTCGACGTAGACGGCAACCAGGAAACAGCCAAAAAATTTAATGTCCGCGGAATCCCAACCCTGGCGCTATTTAAAAACGGAGCTTTACACGATACCCGCGTCGGCGCACTGGCGAAAGCCCAGCTCGCTGAATTCATTGACACGGCTCTGTAAAACAGACACGATTCTGTAAAACGCCCCAAAACCGGAATTAAAAAACCCTTGCGATCCTTACTGCAAGGGGTATACTTGAAGGATCAATTAGATATTCCTGCCCCGATTTGGCCTTATCCCGCCCAAAGTACCTCGCAGACTCAAATACAAACGTTTCTAGCTGTCATATACAGTTATACAACAGCAAATAAGCCTTTAATACTCTACG
>JAUUYV010000171.1 GCA_030590275.1 Porticoccaceae bacterium | reverse complement strand
GGATCAAGACTAATAACCACGAACAACATGACCGCCGCTAAGATAGAAAAAAAAGGCACCCGGCCCTTAAAATCTATCGCTTTAGCACTGTGATAGCGTACATTCGCCACCATCAACAAACCTGTCGCCGCAGTTACTAGTGTAGCCGTGACAGCAAGCGCTGTGGTCGCCTCACTATCATGGGCAAACCACACGATAGCAGCTACCAGTCCCGCAGCAGCGGGGCTTGCCAGACCGATAAAATAGCGTTTGTCTGTGGAACCAACCTGCACATTAAAACGAGCCAGACGCAGGGCAGCACAGGAGGCATAAACAAAAGCTGCAGCCCAGCCAAAATTACCCAGACTCTCCAGTATCCAGCTGAACATCAAAACCGCTGGAGCGACACCAAAAGAGACCATATCCGACAGGCTGTCATACTGCACCCCAAACTCACTCTGGGTATTGGTAAGCCGAGCGACACGACCGTCCAGACCATCAAATAACATAGCGACATAAATTGCGACTGAGGCGAACACAAAGTTGCCATCCATTGCAGCCAGGATGGCGTAAAATCCGGCAAATAGCGCACCGCTGGTTAGCAGGTTCGGTAGTAAATAAACGCCTTTACGCCGTGCCACATCCTGTTCATCATCCGGCACCCCGACAAAGGCTTTATCCTCCTTGTTAGTTTTGCCGCCGCCAGCACCCGTATCATTGCCCTCACTACCGGACACAGCCTGCTGTTTAAAAGGTACTATCGGCTCAGCCATTATTATTCACCTCAATCACAGTCAACGGTCTAAAGTCTACCCTTTTTTCGGATCGAGCAATATCACTCTAACAAATCAGTTTTTACTTTTGTCGATTAGTTTATTTTGTCCAATCCAGGGCATCATGCTGCGTAATTTAGCACCTACCTCTTCGATAGGGTGTTCTGCACTGCGACGACGCGCTGCTTTTAATATGGGATTACCAGCCTGGTTATCGAGAATAAATTTATTTGCAAATTTTCCGGCCTGAATATCATCCAGTATGCGTTTCATTTCTTTTTTGGTTTCTTCGGTAATTATCCTTGGGCCACTACAATAATCACCAAACTCCGCGGTATTAGAAATCGAGTAGCGCATATCGGCGATACCGCCCTGGTACATAAGGTCAACAATCAACTTGAGCTCATGCAAACATTCAAAGTAAGCCATCTCAGGTGCGTAACCCGCTTCAACCAGGGTCTCGAAACCCGCTTGCACCAGTGCAGTAGCACCACCACACAATACCGCTTGCTCGCCAAAGAGGTCGGTCTCGGTCTCTTCGCGGAAGTTTGTTTCAATAATACCGGAGCGACCGCCACCATTCGCGGATGCGTAGGACAAAGAAATATTTTTCGCCTGACCGGAAGCATCCTGATACACCGCTATCAATGATGGCACACCACCACCTTCGAGATAGGTACTGCGAACAGTGTGGCCCGGGCCTTTGGGAGCAATCATAATGACATCGAGATCGCTGCGAGGCTCAATCATCTCGAAGTGAATATTAAAACCGTGGGCAAAGGCCAGTGCTGCGCCCTGCTTCAAGTTAGGCTCAACGTCGTTGTAGTAAATATTTTTTTGATGTTCATCCGGCGCCAGCATCATCACCACATCGGCATCACTTACAGCATCAGCAAGTTCCGCCACCTTTAGCCCTTCACCTTCGGCCTTAGCCCACGATGAGGATCCTTTACGCAGCGCAACTACAACCCTGTCGATGCCAGAATCGCGGAGATTTAGTGCATGGGCATGGCCCTGGGAGCCGTAACCAACAATAGCAACTTTTTTATCGCGGATGATAGAAAGATCGCAGTCTTTATCGTAATAAACTTTCATGATTAATGATCCGGTCTACTGTTAAAAAAATTAAAAATAAATATCTCACTAAACACCTTCCTTAGTGGTGGAGCCTCTACTTAAATCTTGAGGAGACTTCCCGACAGAAAAACCTCCTGCTTCGGGCATTCATCCCAGCTACTAGCCAATGCACTTCATGGAATAGCACTTAACATCAGCCATGGAACAGCGTTTGAAAAGCCGTTGACCCGGTTTAAAGTCGTTAGCCCAATTTAAAGCTATTATGGCAGGCTCTAGTCGCTTTAAACATCGAAACCAACGGACCACCTTAAGCTGTGGATATACCATTTATAACTTAATTAGGAGCCGCTTTACAACTCACACTCGTAGGGCTTTTTCGCCGCGCATGATACCGGATATGCCAGAACGTACCACCTCTAAAATACCGGCGTCGCCCAAAGCATCCACAAAAGCATCGAGTTTGTTGCTACTGCCCGCCACCTGAATCACATAGCTTGTAGCGCTAACATCGATAATCTGGCCTCTAAAAATATCAACACAACGCTTAATTTCAGCTCTTTGGGCACCAGAGGCCCGAACTTTAACCAGCAGTAATTCGCGCTCAATATGCGGGCCATCAGAAAGATCATTTACTTTAACTATATCAACTAACTTATTGAGTTGCTTCGTTATTTGCTCTATTACCCGATCATCCCCACGGGTTGTTAAGGTAAGTCGAGACAGGCTTTGATCCTCTGTAGGTGCTACCGCCAATGTGTCTATGTTATAGCCACGCTGAGAAAACAGTCCAACCACGCGGGACAACGCACCAGGCTCATTTTCCATCAGTACCGATAAAATACGTCTCATCAGGTGCGCTCCGTTTTACTCAGCCACATATCACGCATAGAACCGGGTGACACATGCATGGGATAAACGTGTTCATTAGTATCAACTTGAATATCCATAAATACCACCCGGTCTTTCAGACTAAAACATTCTCGGAGTTTATCTTCCAGCTCATCGATATGCTCAACCCGCATCCCCACATGACCATAGGCCTCCGCTAGTTTCACAAAATCAGGCAGTGAATCCTCGTACAGCGTTTGTGAGTAGCGGCTACTGTACTGCATGTCCTGCCACTGTCTGACCATACCCAGGGCTCGATTATTTAAATTAATGATTTTTACCGGCAACTGGTGTTGGGTACAGGTAGACAGCTCCTGTATACACATCTGGATACTGCCCTCACCAGTGATGCAGGCTACATCGGCATTGGGGTGAGCCATCTGTACACCCATTGCTGCGGGTAAGCCATAACCCATGGTCCCCAGACCACCAGAGTTAAACCACTGCCGAGGCTTATCGAATAGATAATATTGCGCCGCAAACATCTGGTGCTGCCCTACATCGGAAGTAATATAGGCATTACCTTCGGTCACTTTATAAAGTGTCTTGACCACATCCTGCGGTTTAATAAGTGAACCGACGCTAGGCTCATGCCGAGATTCTGTATAGATCCCGTGACGTTTACGCCATTCGTCAATTTGATTCCACCATTCGCTCAAAGCCTCCCGATCCGGAAGTGTTGATGTCATATCACCGCCTTCGATTAAGGCAATCATGTCATCTAGCACAGTACTACACGCCCCAACAATGGGTATATCGATTGGCACAGTCTTGGCTATAGTCGACGGATCAATATCAATATGGATAATCTTTGCCTCTGGGCAGAATCGTTCCGGGGTGTTGGTCACCCGATCATCGAAGCGAGCCCCCACCGCAAGAATGACATCGGCGTGATGCATCGCCATGTTTGCCTCGCAAGTACCATGCATACCCAACATACCGACAAACTGTCGATCACTTCCGGGATAACCGCCAAGCCCCATTAACGTATTGGTCACTGGGTAATTGAGCATTTGAGCCAGGCGCGTAAGCTGTTCCGACGCATTCCCCAAAACCACTCCACCGCCAGCATAGATTATTGGACGTTTAGCACCCATTAATACCGCTACCGCACGACGGATCTGGCCCGAATGCCCGCGAATAGTGGGTTGATAAGAGCGGATTTTAATTTTTTCCGGGTAGTGATAAGCCACCTTGTGGTTTGGATCCGTCACATCTTTAGGGATATCAACCACTACTGGGCCAGGTCGACCAGTTCCAGCAAGATAAAATGCCCTGGCAATAGTTTCAGCAATATCCTCTGCCCGTTTCACCAGGTAGCTGTGTTTTACGACGGGCCGCGATATGCCGATCATATCGGTTTCCTGAAAAGCATCATCTCCTATCTTTTCCTGGGCAACCTGGCCTGAAACTATCACCATCGGAATAGAATCCATATAAGCCGTGGCAATACCAGTAATTGCGTTGGTGGCACCGGGACCCGAGGTAACCAGAACTGCCCCCACTTCGCCGGTCGCTCTAGCATAAGCGTCGGCGGCATGCGTCGCCGCCTGCTCATGACGCACCAATATATGCTGCACATCGTCTTGCCGAAATAAAGCATCATAAATGTGTAAGGCCGCTCCGCCCGGATAGCCCCATAAATGTTTAACGCCGGCGTCTCTGAGTGCGCGAATAACAATTTCACCGCCAGAAAGATGATCCACTTTAACTTGTCCTCGTTACAGTTATTAATAACAACCAGGCTCGAATCGGCCATATACTCTTATACCAAGATGCCAACCCAAAAACGAAAGCACAGCACAGCACAGCACAACAATAGTTGATAATTGCGACGAAAAACTAATGCGGGAATACCAAGACTCGACAGAAATGTCGATGCCGACTGCGGTTAGTATTATTGGTCTGAACAATCGGAGTTTATCCCCGAACTGTATTTTTTCTTCCTTAAGAAGTGCTAAAAACACAGAAACAAACCGTAACACGATTTTAACCGCCGCTGGGTGCAGGGTAGTGCCACCCTTTGATGTCCTGCATACGCTGTTTACGTTTACCTGACGCAAGCCCCAATACGTATAGCGTTTAGAGACTTACAAGCGGGCAACCTTAAACCGAGTAGTTCGGCCCGTCAAGCAGATACACGCCAAGGTTCAAACTATTACCTACAATCAAGACAACAAGTTATACGCACCACCTCACAAAACAGTAGACATATCGCACAAAACACTCTTTTTTATACCTACAATGCGTATAATCTTTGCGTCCGCTTTATCTAAGCTTGCAAGCACGGAACCTGGATAAATAACCACATCAACGAATTCGGAGTATCTGCGAATGACAAACAAGATGTATCCCTCTATTGTCGTGGCTATAGTGATTTTCTGTGCGCTCTCGCTTAATACTTCTCTCAGCTGGGCAGCTAAGTTATATCGATGGGTTGACGATGAAGGTGTAACCCACTATTCCGCT
>JAUUYV010000207.1 GCA_030590275.1 Porticoccaceae bacterium | reverse complement strand
GCTATCCAGGGAGTGAAGTGGGGGGAACTTGTATTTTAATTGTTGTTATTGGTCGGAGAAACGGGATCTGAGCCTGCGACCCCTGCCTCCTGAAGGCAGTGCTTTACCAGGCTGAGCTCCTCTCCGCGTTCGTTGTCTTGAGCTTCGCGATGGCCTACCCGTACCTGTATCCGTAGGCGCGGTGTTATAGCGTCGTATAACTGGTGTAGGTGTTTTATGAGTTTTCTTTATCGTCGCTTGTTTCGTCCAGCTTATTATCAGGTTTGTCCCGGTTTTTATTATCCACCAGCTGATCCAGCTTACCATCGAGTGCATCGAGCTTATGTTCCATTTGGGTCAAACGTTTGTGGACGTTGTGTTCGGAACTAATGATTTCCTCTTCTTTTCGGGCTATAAAAAAGGCGGCGAAACTTGCGGTTAGCATGGCAAACAGGCCGAGGCCAAGCAACATAATGACGCTGGCCACTACTTTACCTATCACGCTTTCAGGAACGACATCCCCGTAACCTACCGTGGTGATGGTTACCCAGGCCCACCACACGCCTTCTGCGGGGGATTCAATGCCGGGATCGAGGGAGGCCATCATAATACCGGCCATAATAATGACGATAAGGGTGGCAATGATGGTAGCACCCAGTTCGTTGCGGGATAGCATGGTGCGTACGCGGCCACCCAAATGCATCAGCAAGGTGGCTAATATGAGCAGGCGCAGTAGGCGCAACGCTCCTAAATAGATATTCCACTGCCACAACAAAGGCATACCAAATACAATGATCAGCAGGTTAAGCCAGTTAGTTTTGAGGTAGCGGCGGGTATCGTTAACTAAAAAGGAGAGCAGGGTGGTTTCCAGTAGAAAGAAGGCCCATAGCCACATATCGTAGATTTGATAATCGGTGGTTTCTGCTGCACTCGACTTAAAACCCCAGTTGAGGAGTATCCAGACAGCGGCCATAAGCATGGGCGCTTCCAGAATGACGCCAGTACGTCGGGCCCTGTTGTTTTCACCGGGGTGAACTCCGGCGGCGCCGATAAGGTGGCTAAATTTTCCGAGCGATTTTGGCATAAGAAATTTGCATCTGAAGCGTTCGGATTCTAGCATAGGCGACCGCTCAGGTTTGTTGAAGTTATCATCTGGGTTTAACTGAAATAAGATGCCGATGTTCACGAGGCCAGGCGGGGGAAGGCTGAATTAGTATGCCGTCCCCGGGGAAGATGAACGAAGGCCCGCACGTTTAGAGAACGAACTGATTTTAATGAGCGCATTTAGTACTGACAGTACCGGTAAAATTCGCGAGAAGAAGAAACGCTTCCTCGACCGTGAACAGCGGATTATCGACAAGGCTCTCGAACTTTTGCTCCGGGATGGTGTTGATCGTGTAACCGTTGCAGCAATAGCGGAGGCAGCGGACATTGGTAAGGGGACGGTTTACAAGCACTTTCAAAGTAAATCGGAGATACTGATCCGTATTATCCTCGATTACCAAACTCAGATTGCTGCCAACCTTCAGAAGGGCATAGAAGCGACTGAACAGGGGGATCCAGGGGCAACAGTTAAGGCCTATTTCAATTCTCGCCTGTCTAACCCAGCTCTCGACCGTCTGGCGAGTCAACTGGAATTACGTCTCGACGGTGATCCTGATTTGGTGGATCAAATGCAGCAATTGCGGGAAGTCCGTCGCGCTGCCACTGAAAATCTTAACCAGATGGTCGTGAAACTGATAGAGCGTGGGGTGCTGGAGGATGTGCCTCCCCACTACCACTACCTGGCTTGCTGGGCGCTATCACAGGGAGCTGTCGATCTATGCTTTGATAAAGGTTTTAGGGAACAGTTTGGTGACACCGATGAGCTGTTGAAGTTTATTATCAATATTGGCGCAACCATGGGTAATAAAGGTCAGCTCAGGGATTTATAAGCGTATTTCACCAGGGCTTAATAGCATTGGTTTAGGATGCTCTCCAGTCAGTGGTGCGTAATTCAGAAGAAGACACGTAATTCACAAGAATAAGAACATTAAGATCAATGGCCAAAATTACTCTCGATGATATTCGTGCTGAAGCCGAAGAAGTAGTGGAAACAAGTACCAAACTTCCGCCGGTCGAGCTATGGGATCCGCCCTTAAGTGGAGACATCGATATCCGTATCACCCGTAACGGAGACTGGTACCACGAAGGCGGTCTAATTAAACGGCAGCCATTGGTTAAACTTTTTGCTTCCATTCTGAAACGGGAAGGCAATGACTATTTTTTGGTAACACCGGTTGAGAAATGGCGAATCCAGGTGGAGGATGTGCCCTTTACCGTGATAGCTCTGGAGCGTTCTGAAGACGCGACCGGTCAGGTTTTAAGGTTTACTACGAATGTAGAAGATAGCGTTGTGGCTGGGCCGGATAATCCTATTCGCGTGGAAGCGGATGGGGACAGCGGGGAGCCCAGCCCCTACCTGTTAATCCGGCGCAATCTGGAAGGGCGTATCAGTCGTTCGGTGTACTACGAATTGGCTGAACTCGCGGAGCCTGGACCCAAAGGTTCTGGCTATGGTGTTAGTAGTCAGGGTGGTTTTTTTGAGCTCAAATAGTCTTGAGTCTCAAGTGCCTCGCAGCATCGCGGTTAAACTGTGGTTTCTTGCGCTAGGCTTCTGTGCCTGCGGGTATGCCGGACTCTGTGCTGCCGATAAACCGGTAGAGAAGCGAGCCGAATTCTTCGACTTGTTCCAACACTATTTGCGTATCGACACCAGCAACCCACCCGGTAATGAATTACCCGCCGCACAGTTTTTTGCCAATATTTTTGAGCGCGAGGGTATCCCCTATGAGGTGGTAGAAAGCGAACCCGGGCGCGCAAATATTCGTGCGGTGATTACAGGTAAAAGCAAAACTGCGTTAATTTTGTTACACCACATGGATGTTGTTCCAGCCAGGATACGCCAATGGCAGCACGGGCCGTTTACGGCCACGGTGGATGGCGGTTTTATACACGGTCGTGGCTCGGTGGATATCAAATCTCTCGGTATATTTCACCTCAATGCTTTTCTGGCTTTGCATCGCTCAGGTAACACACCTGGGCAGGATGTGGTGTTTATGGCAACAGCGGATGAGGAATCTGGCGGAGACAAAGGCCTTGGCTGGTTACTGGAACATAAACCGGAGTGGTTCAGCGATATCGATGCCGTTCTTAACGAAGGAGCTACCGGAAAACCGATAGCGGGCACACCAACCTACGCCATTGAAGTCACCCAGAAGATACCATTGTGGTTACGCCTGGAAACCCATGGCAAAGCGGGTCATGGAGCAGTTCCACATCGGCAATCGGCGGTTGGTGATTTGTTAAAAGCGGGCGAAAAACTCCAACAATTGCAGTTTTCTCCCCGAGTGATAGAGCCAGTTGAAGCCTACTTTTCTGCGCTAGCGCCTTTTTATGATTCGCCGTGGCGAGAACGATTTACAGCGATCAGGGAATCAGTAAGCTCCCCAACAGTTATGGCGCAACTCCACGACTATGATTATCGTCTTTACGCTTTGCTAAGGTCCTCCTGTACACCTACGCGTTTGAGTGGCAGCCACAAAACTAACGTGGTGTCGGGAAGCGCGTTTATGGAACTGGATTGCCGCTTATTACCCGATGCAAACCCTGTCGAGGTCACCGACCGCATCCGCAAACTAGTTGGTCCTCAGGTATCTGTAGAAACGCTGTTATCGTTTAAACCAGGTGTTTCCAGTAGCGATCATCCACTATTTAGTACCATTGTTTCGGTGCTTGGCGACTATCAAGCTGGCGCCATGGTGACGTCACGGGTATCACCGGGCTTTACCGACAGCCATTTTTTTCGGGAAAGAGGAATACCGGCCTTTGGGTTTTCTCCTATTATGGTAGGGGAGGGTGCCAGTGGTGGTGCCCACGGGGTAAACGAAAAACTGGCAGTCGACGACTTTTATCGTGGCCTGGACATTGTAGAGCGGGTAGTTAATACCTATGTCGACTCTTAACTGAGTGTGCTGAAAAGCCTGTTTAGTAGACTTAGAATTTTTTACACTGTTAATTAAAATCAATGAGAAGTATCTGAAAAGGAATAGAGAATGAGTGGCATAAAAGTATCCCCTGTTATAGAAACTGCGACGGGAAAAGTACAGGGACAACAAAAAGATAATGTGCTGGCCTACAAGGGCATACCTTTTGCCGCTCCTCCGATCGGGGATTTGCGCTGGATGCCTCCGCAAGATGCCAAACCGTGGGCGGGAATACTCGATGCCTCTGACTATGGGGACTGGGCACCTCAAAATAAATCCATGCTCGACGATGTCATGGGTGCAGAAACCCGTGATCAATCGGAAGATTGTTTGAGCCTGAATGTCTGGACGCCGGGAATCGACGGTAAACGTCCGGTGATGGTTTGGCTTCACGGTGGAGGTTTTACAATCGGCGCGGGTAGTCAGGGTATTTATGAAGGCCAGACACTGGCCAACCATGGCGATGTGGTGGTAGTGACCATCAATTATCGTCTTGGCATTCTAGGTTTTGCCCACCTGGATAGTATTACCAATGGAAGTATTCCATCTACCGGTAACGAGGGTTTGC
>JAUUYV010000088.1 GCA_030590275.1 Porticoccaceae bacterium | reverse complement strand
AGGGCTTTGACGCCAAAGGCTTGCTGATAACGGGCGGCGATCTTACCGACCTTTTTATCAAACAGAATAAAAAAGCGCACAAACTCCAGCAGGCGTTCCGGGCTGAGCAGGCTAATCAGCAGGCGATCCTGTTCAGTGACCAGTTCGGCCTGGCTCCACAGTGTTTCAAAATAGCTGCGTATCCGGGGCTCCTTGCCGGCAAACAAGGTGTCCAGTGCATCAGCGCTTAAGGCGGTGTTCTTAAGCTGGCTAAAGTGCTGCTCGCTAAACTCTTCTTCCCGCCATTTTGCCCAGAACTTGGCCGGGGTTTTGGTGGTGCCGTAACGCCCCTCAATACTGCTGATTGACAACAGCAACTGGCTGAAGGCAAACAACCGGGGTATTTCATCATTCTTCTGGTTGCGAATCTGCTGGCTGATGCCCTCTTCGACTCTGTTTTTATTGGGGTTGCCAGAATCTGGGCGTTTGGCCTCAATCACCGCCAGCGGCATACCGTTCACAAAACAGACCAAGTCGGGCCGCCGGGTGCTGGTGCCGTTGCTGTTCGCCACCTCCATCTCTTCGGTCACCACAAAGCGGTTATTGGCCAGACTGTCCCAGTCCAGCAATCGCACCGTAGGTGAATGCTTTTTGCCGTTAATAAACTCTGTGACAGTAATGCCCAGTACCAGCTTGTCATAAAAGCCTTCATTGGCCGTCATCAGCCCTTCGTTAAGCCCGGGGGAGGCGACATCGCGGACGATCTGGTCGATAGCATTGGCAGAAAGAGGGTACTGTTCGCCCTTGTACTCAAAGCGCTGGGTTTGCAGAAAGGCAATCAAATCGTTTTTAAGCAGCAACTCGCGAGTATTGCCGCGTTGCGCCAGACAGGCTTGGGCGGAGAGAAACTCCCAGCCGCAGGCGATCAGGGTTTTAAGCGCCGGAATATGGCTGCTGTATTGTTCTTTGGTTTCGGGTAGCTGGTTTTTAGTTGAGTTATTCAGGCCCATAATGGATGTTCCTTCCAGTTTTCAGGCATGCCCATGGCTTTCCTGAAATGCGGTTTAGCGGCTATTGGCTTGAGTAGAGTGGTTGTTTCCCGTTGCCAGTCACTGTTATTGCCCCTTGCTTTCAGCAGATGCCGCAACATGAGTAAGATGTAAAAAATACGATCATTGCGAGGTGTAATTGGGTTGAGCCAGTTAGGGTCTCTATTGGCATCTGGGCGAATGGCCAGCTCACGGTTCCAAAGGCGGCTGTGATGGGCGCATACATTTCGAATGTAAGTCAGGATATGGAGCCAATTACCCAGGCGCTTGTGATGAATGTCAAACTGAGCAGCTATTAATTTTTTATCCTCTACGCCCGCTCTCAGATCATTCCGTAAGCCATTATAAAAAAACGATAAGGCCCCAAGGCTCATCACCTCAGTAACCATCCAGACAGGGATTGTTGGAAAGCCGTGATAGTGACTGCGAAAATGACGGATAAACTCGTCTGATGAGCGCGAGGTTTCCGCCTCCAGCTTGGCTAACCATTTGCGATGTTCAAATTTGGGGTGAAAATTTTTAGGGTCAGTATGGGCAAACGCGCCATAAGCCTGGCCCATGTGATAGGTAAGGCTGGTCCGTATCGCCACCTCTATCCGTTCAATGGCATCCATAACCAGCAGGCGTAGCTGGCGGTCAAACTCATAGAGCTCGATGACATCTTCGAAGCGAGTTTCAGGAATGATTTCGTTGCTGCGCTTACCCTGCTGATCAATGATCCGAAAGGGATACCAGTAGGCGCTAAGGCGGTAATAGCTAATTGAGGAGAGAGCGGCCAGGGCCGCATCTTTATCAGCGATGACCAGTCCTCGCTGGCTAACACGCTCTAATTGCTGCTCGAAGCTAAGAGCCTGCTTATGGTATTGCTCAAGCATTATTGTTGCCCTGGGCTTTTATGCAGGCGTAAAAAAACCGCCAAGGTTGCGCGTTGCCCTTGCGGGTACTAAGCGTGACGGTTGTGTTGGAGCCATTGTGGCTAATCAGTCTGGAATAGTCAATCAGGCTTGCCTTTAGATGCAATGCTGTCATCTCGAGAGTGTCGGTAACTTTTTGATAAATATACATGTTTAGTGAGGTTCGCAGCATTTTTTGTGTTTTTTACCGCTGCCGCAAGGGCAAGGATCGTTGTGGCCCACCCTGGGTTCTGGTCGCATAAAGGGCTCATCGTTGGTGGCACTTGTGGGCGGTATGGTAATGGGGCCGCTGACAAGCGCCGTAAAAAAGCCGTCGAGCTCCTCGTACTCTTCTTCGCTCAGGGGAGTA
This sequence comes from Porticoccaceae bacterium, assembly GCA_030590275.1. The sequence goes on along the minus strand of JAUUYV010000088.1, from coordinate 4,706 downwards.
AACAGATCGTGAGGTGAGCTCATGGGTCAACCTTGACGCGGCGTTTGCCTGTGAGTAGCTTCAGATCCCGCAGCCGTAAGGTGGGAGAGGACTTTTTGGCATTAACGAATTCTTTGGCGGTAATGCCCAGTGAGTTACGGGTATTACCACGCTGCGCCAGATAGGCCTCAGTAGAGAGAAACTCCCAGCCGCAGGCGATCAGGGTTTTAAGCGCCGGAATATGGCTGCTGTATTGTTCTTTGGATTTCGGTACTTGATTGCTCATAATAATGACCTGATTTATATACCATCCAGTTCTTTGTGCATTTTTGCGTAGCCCGACCGGGGTTTGATATTTCTAAATTGATTCAGTGTCAGATGTGTTTTGCATTTCCCCAAACGTAGTTTGCAGCCACAAGGGCAGGTCTTCTTGTTTGCAATCCTCTTCTTTGCTGCTAATAAATAGATCGCACTAAGTGCTTGTTTGTGCCCATTTAGTGAAAATAAACCACAGTAGTCGGTCAGCTCTCCTTCTCGTCCATGGTCCAGCTCACCAAATAGGAATGGGCCGCCATTTGAAAGTTTGTTAGAAACAGCATAAAGATAAGGTTCCAGGCAGCTATTGCTAAAACTGAGCAAACAGGGTTTGTCGCGAAGAATTTTAAGTAGGCGTAGTGGTGAGCCCAAGCAGAATGAATTGTCGGGGTTGATATGGTAATCAGGCACTCTGGGTATCCGTTCTTTAAGTTCCCATACACTCGGTATTTTTTTTGGGAACTCAGGATGGATAGTCAGCTTAATACGATAGGAGTCGCTAATTGGATTGCCACCCTTGTGGGTTAAGCTAAAGCTAAAGTTACCCTCCAGAACGATATTCTGATCAACAGCAGGCATTAGAGTCATCCCGCTATTTTCAGCGAGAAATTCCATAGTACCTTTTGGAAGCACGGCAGTCCCCATCACTTGCCTGCATACCAGGGCTTGCTTTCAATGCTCTCTATATCTCTGCTGGGTTTTGTGTGGACAGCGGGGCTTACAGCAATACCGAGAGTGGCTGCAATAGTTTCGCTTGTGATGTTAATAGCGAATCGTTTTGTTAGTGATTCACTTAGTAGCGATGGATCTTTCTGGTTTATTAAATATGAGAAATCGGTTGTTAGTTGGTGAACCCAGAGGTGAAAATTCTCTTTTAGCTTCAGATGTCTATGTGCAGGCATGCTCCATCTATCAGCAAAATTTTCTTCTGGGTTGACCGGATTGGTTATGGTGTTGGCGTCCGACTCTACAAAGACATTCAATTCAGAGATAATTTCTCTGAGCGTGACAGCTATTGAACTGTTACCACTATAGTTTGATCCAGCAATAGTCGTAATGATGATAGAGATTGGCTTTGAGTCAGCATTCTTTAAAAACATCTGATCTCGATGCCGCTTGAGTATCTGGATAGCTCGTTGAAGCGTCGTCTTTCTTTTGTAGAGGGGTAGGTTATCCACCTGTGCTTTTTCTATGATAGAACGCTGTTCGGCGCCAATCATTCTAGACTCAAACCATTTTGCGTATCCTTCTGGATTGCTGCCAAGCCAATCAGACGATATCTGCCGATAATCTCCCCGACGATCGTCGGTAATTTTCACCGCGAGAGAGGCTACATCTCCTGCAAGCTCGGTCTCCATCCCTCTCGCAGACATCGCCTCTGTGAGATGTGTGCGACCTTCATCGGTACCCGGGATGCATGGAACGATATCCATGTGAAAGCTCATTTCGTCCGCATAGTCTAGACGCCAGCAGCGATGCTTTTCGTCGAGTGGTGCTTTTATCCCCTGAGCAATTCGGTAATCAGCAAGCTCCTTGCCAATAAGTGCCTTCAGCTGTTCTTGGCTGCAGTTGGTCATGGAAATTCCCTGCTGTAACGAGCAGGCAAGGTCCAAATCATATTCTTCCCGGGCGTGAAGAGGCCGAATTGCGGTACCTAACCTAAAAGACCCTTGAGGGAAAATATGCGGGTCAAATTGGGCCGTCGTGGACCCGTCTCTGCCTAGCCAATCCCCCAGACTTTCGTAGCGGGACTTGGCTTTTTCATAAGCAGTATCTGGCAGTTCCAGTTTTTCGGCTACGGCTTCGAGGAGTACTGTTTGACGATTTTCATTCATTGTCGCATTCCTTATGATTTAAGCTTAGTAGTTCTGAAATTTCACGGGATTGATGAGTGAACAACTTATCGGCACGTGCTATCAGGTCAGGTATGCAATCAGCGTCATCCATTGACAGTTTTTTATCTGATTCATAATCAAGCCGTAAAATGCGATCCTTGAGCATAAGCGTGCTGTAGTTGTTGATAGATTGGGACTGTAGAGAGAGTAAAAACTCAATAAATTCTGTGCCATTCCAACCGTTTATAAGTCCCCAGCTTTTTTCACTATTGGTGCCATAAGCCACTTTGCTATGTCCTGTTCCCAGTGATAGCACCTTGATATTTTCGAGGGGTATTCCCAGTCTGTATTGGGCATCCACTATGGCAATGAGTGTAGGGTTGTTAGCCCATACTCCGCCGTCTGCCAACAGATAATTTCCTACTATAGATGGGTCGAAAAAGGTGGGTGCTGAACAGGAGGCTAGAACGGCATCTTTAACTGTGACGTCAGCGTCACGAGTAAACTCGCTACTGTATTTGGATTTAAAAACATGTACCCCGCCGTTAGCGATATCTGTAGCGGGAATAATCAGTGGTTGCGATATTTGGCCTAGGGTAAGTTCACCAAACTTTTTATTTAGAATTTTTTCCAGGTTATCTTTACAATAAAGAGAGTGGAATCCAGGCTTGATTTTTCCTGGATATAGTGATTTTTTGCGCTGACTAAAGATCGCTTTGCCTTCGTAGCGGTATAGGTCGACAATCTCTGCGGGATTGATGTTGGCTCGGAGTCCAGCGGCAATGATAGAGCCAGTGCTGGTGCCGCTAATTAAATCAAAGTGGTCATTAACACTAACATTCAGACGCTCGGTAATAAGCTGTAAAATAGTAGCTGGAAATACACCGCGAATTCCGCCGCCGTCGATACTCAATATGTTAAAGGTTGGGGTAGTCATAAATTCCCACCATCCAACTTGACTCGGCGTTTTCCGGTGAGCAACTGTTGCATTAAAGCTTTTTTTTCTTGGTTTAATTTTTCTGCCTGAAGTCTTAGATTGCTGATCTGCTTGTCGGCTGTTTTTAGGACGCTGGCAATTTCTTCCTGTTCGTCAGTACCCGGTACCGTAACTTTTATTTCGCTGAAATTCGGGTATTTCAGGTTCCAGGTATCTGAAACCAATCCTTGAGAGTGGCGATAAAAATTATGGATGGTTTTAGGAAATTTGAATAAATAGGACATGTACAGCGGATTTGCTTGTTCGCCCGGGATGACGATGGTGTACGCTGGGCTTACGATGCCTTCTTTATCAGACAATGCGGAAACGCCCTGCCACATGCGCATGGTGTTGTAGCCAATGTCATTGGGGCAGAGTCGTTTGTATTTGGATTTGTCTTCGCTTGAGGTATCTTTGCGACCTACGTCATCGCGATAAATTACACCCCTGTTCTGAGTGATCGACAGCAACCGAAGGCCGAGTTGGTTGGTTTCCTTTCTTTCGCTAAATAACTGCCCGAGCCGATACTCCTGCCACTTAGCACTAAACCCCGGCAAGCGTTTCTTCCCCATCAGCAACTGCTGCATCAGGGATTTTTTCTGGGCTTTGCTGTTTTCGATCAGTTTTTCGGTGGTGGCAATGGCCTGATCCCAGGTTGTCAGGATTTGGGCGATTTTGGTTTGTTCTTCTATCGTAGGGATAAGTAACTTGACTGCGGAAAGATCAGCTCTGTTTATTTTCGGCATGCCTGTACGCATTGAGCATGCAACTGTCTGATGCAAGAATGCAGGGCTGAGCATATATTGATGTAGATATGAGGTGTTTAGTCGCTTACTATCTTTCGGCCATATTGGATACATGTCCGCACTGCAAACTCCATTAAAGTTAGGTTTGCATACTTTGTTTAGCTTGGGGCGGATTTTTGAATACACTAGCGCGGCGTCATCAAACTCATATTTCCCCGAGATAAAACCGCTTTCCCTACAGGTCTTTAGGTTGCGAATTTTTCCTGTATTCGATTCGATATTTTCAGGGCCGATATGAATCATGCTTGCATAAGGTTCAACCTTTGGGTCCACCTGGCCTCTTGCTAGCTCTGTCATATGATCGAACCTCTCTTTTGTCCAGCTTTCAGGAAGCATAGCCAAGTTCCTTTAGGTAACCGGAAATGCTAGCTTCGATATTCTCAAGCTCAGATTTGAGTAATATTCTCTCTTTCATAGCGGCCTCAATATCAACCTCTTCCTCTTCCTCGAAGGTATCCACATACCGTGGAATATTCAGATTAAAATCATTCTCCTGAATCTCTTCCAGACTGGCGAGGTAGGCGTATTTGTGGACGTTCTCCCGCGCCTGATAGGTGGCCAGAATTTTATCCAGGTGCTCACGGCTGAGCATATTCTGGTTTTTACCACTATCGTATTCACGGTTGGCATCAATAAACAGGACAGAATTTGCGCCTGCAATTCCGTCACTTCCGCCATCCTTGGCGGTCGAAGGTAGGGCTTTGTCTTTTCTGAAGATTAAAATCGCAGCGGGAATACCGGTGCCGTAAAACAGTTTTTCCGGCAGGCCGATGACAGCATCGAGTAGGTTTTCTT
>JAUUYV010000003.1 GCA_030590275.1 Porticoccaceae bacterium | reverse complement strand
CGAACAAAACACCATTCAATGGTATTGCACCGATTATTGGTCGAAAGAGCTAGCTCTAGATATCCCCGCCTTAAAACGGGAAGTAGAGCATCTCATCGCCGAGCGCCCACTAGCCCGCGCATTGCTGGAAGAGCTGGGCAAAACCGGCCGACAAAGGGTACTAATCACCAATGCTCACCGAGACAGTTTAGAGATAAAATTAAGAATAACCGGTATCGATACCTTACTCGACCGCTTAATCTCCTCCCACGACTATGGTGCGGCAAAAGAAAATCCCGCTTTCTGGCAAGCCCTGCAAAGTGCGATGCCCTTTGAACCATCCCGAACCTTATTTATCGACGACAGTGAAACCGTACTCTCGGCGGGAGCGGACTACGGTATCGCCCAACTTTTATGTATCCGACAACCAGATAGCAAGGGCCCGGCCCGCAAAGGCCTCCGTTTTCCCGCCATCACTCATTTTGACGAAATACTTCCCATTGGATAAGCCCGGTGACGACTAAAGTACGAATCGATAAATGGCTTTGGGCGGCACGTTTTTTTAAAACCCGGTCACTGGCCAAAGCAGCCATTGACGGTGGGAAAGTGCAGATCAACGGCCAACGTTCCAAACCAGGTCGCGAAATCAGTGTGGGGTTTACTTTAACCATACGCCAGGGCTGGGACGAAAAAACTGTCGTGGTCGAAGCACTGTCCGAACAGCGCCGTGGTGCACCCGAAGCAGCCCGGCTCTACACAGAAACCGAAGAAAGTATCACCCGACGCGAACAGCACAATGCCAACCGCAAGGCTTATCAGGGAGGGCTACTACACAGCGATCACCGGCCCAACAAAAAACAAAGGCGACAAATACATCGTTTTCGAGCGCTGAATCTTGATGAGGGAGAATAAACAACTGCCAGCGATAAGGTTTCCCACCCTTACCGATACACCCAAACCCCGCTAACATACCGTACTATGAAACCAAAGCTGAACATTCCCGGCGATAAACCGGTCGCACAGGACATCCACCAACGTTTCCTGTTTGAACACTACGACATCCGTGGAGAGATCGTCTCACTCTCAGCTTCCGTACGCGAAGTAGTTTCTCGCGGCGATTATCCAGGTCCGGTACAAGACCTTCTAGGTCAGTTTATGGTCGCTAGCTGCCTGATGAGCGCCAACCTCAAATTCAACGGAGTTATTACCGTGCAAACCAGGGGGAATGGCCCAGTACCGCTGGTGATGGCTGAATGCACTCGAAACCATCATCTACGAGCTATCGCCCGCACCACCAGGCCAGATCTCATAGTCAACAACGATATACGGCAGCTGGTAGGTGAAGGCTATATGACGATTACCATACAGGCCGCTGATAGCGAGCGTTATCAAGGTATTGTGCCGCTAGAACATGGAAAACTGTCAGACTGCCTTACCGGGTACTTCAATCACTCCCAACAACTCCTTACCCGGATCTGGCTTAGCTCAGATAGTGATGGTGCCAGCGGCCTCCTGTTGCAGACGCTACCGGGTCAACTGCAAAACATCGAAGAACGCCATCGAAGCTGGGAACACGTATGCCGACTGGCCGATACCCTAAGTTCAGAAGAACAATTGGGGCTCAGTCACAGGGATCAATTACATCGCCTGTTTCATCAAGATTCGGTCCGCCTGTTTGATGAAACACCACGACAGTTTGCATGTAGTTGTTCTCGCACCCGTCTTGGAAATGCGCTTGCTACACTCGGCCAGGCCGAAATAATGGATATTCTCGCCACCCAGCCCCATCTGGAGGTCAACTGCGAGTTTTGCAACCACCACTATCGCTTCCAGCCCCACGAAATCGAGGAGCTCTTCCGCAGCAAAGAGCCCACCATCCATTGAACTTAAGATTAAACAGACCAGCACCTTTTTATCGAGCTTTCGTTTCTGGCATAATTGTCACCCTTTCGAGTCTGACGGATTACCTCATTGAACTCTCAACAAAATTCCCCGATGACTAAAAACGAGTCTACCACCTTGATTCATACCGATTTCAGTACTGCCGAGCTGATCGAGCTTGCCCTGCACCGGGGCGAAGGCATACTCACCGACCAGGGAGCTCTGCTCGCCTGTACCGGCATCCGTACCGGACGCTCTCCGGCTGATCGTTTTATCGTAGACGAACCCAGCACCACTGACGACATTGCCTGGGGACCGGTCAACCGCCCCTTTCCCGCCAGCACCTTTGACCAGTTATGGAGTCGCGTTGAAGCCCACCTCGCTGAGGTAGACCGCTTTGTTTCACACCTTCACGTGGGCCAGGATCCAGAGCATTACATCCCCGTCAAAGTGACCACTGAAACAGCCTGGCATGGCTTATTCGCCCACAACATGTTTATTCGTCCAGACAAATTCAATCCTTCCAACAAAGAAAAATGGAAGATCCTCCACGCTGCTAATTTCACCTGCATTCCCGAGCGAGATGGAACCAACAGCGAGGGCGCGGTGATTATTAATTTTGCTCAACGCAAGCTCCTGCTTGCCGGGATGAAGTACGCGGGAGAAATGAAGAAAGGAATGTTCTCGGTACAAAACTTCTTACTCCCAGAAAAAGAAGTCATGCCAATGCATTGCGCAGCCAATGTTGGCGAAAGCGGGGATGTTACTTTGTTTTTTGGCCTATCCGGCACCGGAAAAACCACCCTTTCAGCCGACCCAAACCGCTACCTGATCGGCGATGATGAACATGGCTGGGGCAAAGATTCAGTATTTAACCTGGAGGGCGGTTGTTACGCTAAAACGATTGACCTTAGCCGCAAAAATGAGCCGGTTATCTGGGACGCTATTCGTTTTGGCGCTATTGTCGAAAATGTCGTTGTCAACGAGCACCGCGTACCTGACTTTAGCGATAGTTCACTAACCGAAAATGGTCGCTGCAGCTACCCACTGGAACACGTGGAAATGCGCTGTGTGGAAAACCGCGCCGGCGAGCCACGCTGCATTATATTTCTTACCTGTGATGTAACGGGTGTATTGCCCCCCGTATCTATTTTGTCCAAAGAAGCGGCGGCATACCATTTTTTGAGCGGCTATACTGCAAGGGTTGGTTCTACGGAGCTAGGCGCAGAAGCCGGTATTAACCCTACGTTTTCTACCTGTTTTGGAGCGCCATTCATGCCCCGTCAGGCCAATGTTTATGCGGAACTCCTGATGAAACGCGTCGAAGCCTTTGGCAGTAATGTTTATCTGGTTAACACCGGCTGGACTGGAGGCTCGGGAGGAAGTAAGGGCAGTGGTTCCCGCTTTCCAATCCCTGTCACTCGCGCAGTGATCGCGGCAATCAAAGCGGCTCCCTGGAAACAACGGAAACCGAAACACTACCTTTATTCAATCTCAAAACCCCAAAGTCTATCGCCGGTGTCGATACCCAGTATCTAAATCCACAAAAAACATGGACGGACCTGGAGACTTATAACGAGCAAGCTCGCAAACTAGCTGGTTTGTTTATTGAAAACTTTAAACAATTCGACGTTTCGGAAGATGTAGTAAATGCGGGGCCAACTCTGGATTAAGCTCCATGTCCATGGAGGAAGGCCTCTCCCATAGGCAAACCAGTTCCAGAAAAAGCGCCTATTTATAGCCAGCCATTAACTTCACTCCTTAGGTCTCACGCAAGGAACCCCGTATCAGGCTGGCTCCAGGCTGCTTTTTAATCCCAACTGATAGTATTCATCACTTTTCCCGCGCTCACCCAACTGCTCCATCACCGCAGCCAGTTCACCATAAGCCTGCGGACTGCCATCAATTTTAATCGAACGCTCCAGGTAATCTTTTGCTTTACCCCAAAGCTCACTGCGCCGGCAAACCTGGCCTAGCACCAATAACAATTCCGCTGAACCCCCATGATTTTTCAACCAGCCTTCCGCAACACTAATCTTTTTCGGTAATTCAGGAATCTCGAGCTTTGACCAAATCCGTACTAACCTGGCATCCCATTCCCGATTAATTTGTTGACGCAATTCTGCTTCAGCCCGCTTGTGTTCCCCGACATTTTCCAGCGCTTCACTATAGAGACCCACTAATCCTGGGTTCTTGCGCATCAGCTTCGGCGTGTTCGACCATAACAGGGACAGGTTTTCGAGACGACGCCCCAACGATTGATCCGCAGAATCAAGCTCCAAAAACCTGCCCAATATTCCTTGCCGAGTGACGATCTCCAGATCATCCAGAACTCCCTGAGAGCCAGCTTTTGCACGCCTGAGGTCAGGCAGTAGTTTTTCGAGATTCCCCCAATCTTGCTGCTGTACGTACACATCTTTTAACAAGCGTAAAACATAAGGGTGTTGTGGCAGACGCTCCTGAGCTTTACGTAACACAGCGGCTGCACGTCCATACTCCCCGCCCCGCACTAGCACTCGCGCTCTGGCCAGGGCCAGGGCCAAACTTTCACCATCCACCTCTTTTTCCGCAGTCGCCAGAATTTCTTCCGCTTCTCGATCATCCCCCATCTCCGCCGCAGCTTCTGCGGCAAGCAGGTAATTCAAGGCCGGGGCTTCCGCCCAGGGGGCAGACCTTATCAAGGACAACTTAGCTTCTTTCCAATAGCCTTCGTAAAAACTCTCAAAACCTTGCCAAACCCGAGTACGGTTTTTTTCCATCTGATTCTGTTTATAAACTCGCCAAATGCTGACACCAGGCCGCGCCAGACTTCGCAATCCCCAAAATACCATCCGCCAGATACACCACAGGGCCAGGACCAGAACTACCGCCATCCACAGGCTCAGCTGAATCACCTGATTACCCACAGAAATCATGATAAATCCCCGAGCATACCCCATAGACCAGAACAACAAGCCACCAAACACAAATGCTATCGTGATCAGTACAATCATTTTTCTCATGATCCATCACCCTCGCGATGCACCGAGCGAACCTTAGTACGACGGTCAAGGTAATCTTTTAAATGATCAATAGAACCGGCGATATTGGGTAAGGCGGTGTTTATTTTCTGCCCTCCAAGCTCTTCCAGTTGTGCAACGAAAAACCTGGACTGATCATCTAGCTGAAAATAAGATTTGAGCCAGCCCGACGCTGTATCCAGGCTATCCTGGTAGACTCTGGGCTGACGTTCTAACAGGGCCACCTGAGCCTGAGATAACATCAATTGCAAATTCTGCCTCAGATACACTTCCTGATCTGGAGATATCATAGCTTGCATAGGTGCATTCAGTGAACGCACCTGAAAATGGTCTTTGCTGAATCGATTAAGAGCAGACGAAGCATTTTCGACAAAACGCTCCCAGGCAGTATCAATGTTTGCCTGAGCGACTATACGAGTATCAGCTTCGATACCTGCCTTAGCTGAAGTATCTGTTAAAACTTCGGGCACAGGGACAGTACTTAATTTATCTATCGCGCCTTTTAAGGCACTAAGACGCAGATAAATACCCTCGCGATCCACCGAACCCAGCATCTTGATCGCTGTAATATCCGCTGCCAAAGCCTGCCTGACCAAAACCAGATTACTATCGTCCAGACCTCGTAGAATATTGTCGGCACGAAGCATCAGCGGTAGCACCGTGTCGCCTGTTTGCTCCACAATCAGTCTTTGGTTGGCTAATCGAAGTAAGTATTCCGCCTCTGCAAGGCGCCAATCGTCGATATTTCCACCGGCTATTGACTCCATCCTTGTAGCTAAACGATTAAGCTCCGCCCGTGTCGCTGCGTTAGTCTGAGTCAACTCTTCCTGCAGCTGGCCCCGCAGCTGACGCTCGGACTGTAAAGCCACATTGATTGCATTTAGTTCACTCTGTTGCTGTTGGTCACCATTGTTCTCTACCTGCAACACAGTAAAATCATATTGTTGAAACCAGTGCCAGGCAAAATAAACGCCTGTTCCTGTCGTTCCAATGAGCAATAACAACACCAACCAAACCAGGCCCAAACCAGATTTAGATTTTTGTGAAGCGGACCCATCATTTCTCCGGCCACTCCCTGCTGCACTATTACCACCGACGTTATTACCACCGACATTCTGGTTTTGTTTATCCGGTGCCACCGAGCCCTGTTTTTCTGATTCGTTAGTTTCAGCCACAGTCTTATAGTCCTGTCGTAATCAAATAGTGATGGGTCAATTAGTCGCTGAAGTGTACCAGTATCGTACTGCCTGCTCCATGTCGGAATCCATTGCACTGCGCGCGACAAGCACCCTGTTAAAACCCTCTTCACGGGCGAGCTTAGCAACCCTGGCTCCGGGTACAACACAGGGTATATTCCAAACCTGATCAGGCATTGAATTGAGCAAACCGGCATAAGCCTTCGCAGTTTCCCCACTGTGAAGCATTGCCACAACAGGGGCTTCTCCACAAACAACCGCCCTAATATCTTCGACGTGACTGAAATCCGGCACTCGCCGATAGGCTTCCAGGTAGGCTACCTGGGCGCCCCGATCAGATAGAGAATCCTTAAGCAGCGCTCTGCCCCCCTCTCCCCGCACAATCAATATACGCTGACCTTCAACACTTGCCATTGCTGACATCGCCAGCACACCTTCACTGGACGCCTGCTGTTTCGGATACAGTGCGACTATGCCTCGATCTATCAACATTGCCGCCGTGACAGACCCCACCGCAAACACTGTCGTATTTCTTAAATCAACCTTCGCTAGCCGAAGCCATTCCATTCCATGCTCAACAGCATGACGACTAATAAAAACAACTTTATTAACATCAATAAAGGTATCGAAGGGAATAGCATCAGCGGCATTAAAAACTATCGGTTCAATAGCAAGTACTGGCAAACGATGCACCAGGGCGCCCGCCTGCATTAAAGAGCTTGCCAGAGAATCTCTGGACCGTGCGCTTCTTAACAGGAGAACATTAAGACCTGAAAATGCATTCATCATCAGCCCTTTAACTGATTATTATTTTCTAAGCGGTGCAAGCAAACGATCGGCGCCCTTATGCAGCAAACGATCTGCTAACTCGATGCCTAAGTCCTCGGCCGCTGCTGGTGGACCCTCAATGTTGTCGCGCAAAATTTCGCTGCCATCAATAGCACCCACTAAAGCGCGCAGGGACATTACGCCATCAACCAGCTCCGCAAAACAGGCGATCGGTGCCTGGCACCCCCCCTGCAGGCGCAGATTTACAGCTCGCTCAGCAGCAACACACAGCGCAGTACTTCGGTGCTCCATAGGTGACAACAAACTAAGAATTGATGAATCGTTAGTACGACATTCAATACCTACCGCACCCTGACCACCTGCAGGCAATGATAATTCGCTATCAATGGCCTCCGTAATGCGATCACCCAAACCCAGGCGTAACAAGCCAGCTGCCGCTAAAATAATAGCGTCGAATTGACCAGCATCGAGCTTCTTTAACCGAGTATTTACGTTGCCCCGCAAATCCACCAGTTCTAAAGTCGGAAAACGCGCCTGAACCTGGCACCGACGACGCAAACTGGAGGTTCCAACACGAGCACCTGGAGGTAAATCTTTTAAGAACTTGTAACGCAGACTGACGAATGCATCGAGAGGGTTCTCCCTTTCACAGATCACTGGCAAGCAGAGGCCATCAGGGAAAGCCATAGGCACATCTTTCATCGAATGGACAGCGATATCAGCGCGGTTGTCGAGCAATGCCGCTTCTAACTCTTTAACAAATAATCCTTTGCCGCCAATCTTTGCCAGCGGCGTATCCAAAATTTTATCCCCACGAGTACTGAGACCAAGAATCTCCACCTCAACACTAGTACCGTGAATCCGTTCTAGCTCCATTTTTACAAAATTCGCCTGCCATAAAGCTAATGCGCTCTTACGCGTGGCTATCCGCAAGCGAACCGGCTTTTTAGGCGGTGATACAAACTCTGTGGGCATATCTGTAAACATATCTGCAGGAACAATTACGGATGACAGGGTTACGAGCAATCAGGATAGTACGTACAAGACATGGAAATAACGATGCAGCCAGAACTGGGCTAGATCAATTCAATGATTGGACTGAATATATTATATCTGTTCTAGCAGTTTTTTTAATGGTCCAATATGTCGGCGACTAATTTGTGGTCTGATATCCAGACCAGCAAGTCGCACATAACTCAAGCCATCCTGGCTCCTTTCGATACCCTGAATATGCGCAATAGCCACTAGCGCATTGCGGTGAACCCTGATAAACCGACCTTCAAACTCGCTTTCAAGATCTTTCAAGGTTTCGTCAAGCAGCGCATCTCCTTCATTATGATAGGCAGAAACATACTTATGATCAGCTAAAAAAAGCCTCACCTCAGCTACCGGCACCAAATCTATACCACGGCGAGTCCTTGCCGCTATATGAGTCCGACCGCCAATATTCACTCCAGGTGTCTGTTGTAGTTCTGATAACTGGGCTTTGTTAACCTTACGCGCCCTGCCCAGTGCGGCCGCCAGATCGGGTTGCTTAATGGGTTTCAACAAATAACCAACTGCCTGGGAGGAAAAAGCCTCCACCGCGTAATCGTCATAGGCCGTTGAAAAAATTACTGCTGGAGGTGGTTCTAGTTCCGCCAGATGTTCAGCCGCAGCCAAACCATCCATACCCGGCATGCGGACATCCATAAACACCACATCGGGACTCATATCCTGAGCTATTTTAATAGCCTCCTGCCCATTACCCGCTTGACCAATAACCCGAAAACCACCAAGAGCCAACACCATACGGGTCAGTCGTTCCCTTGCCAGCGGCTCATCATCAACTATAAGTACATTCATAAAACGCTTCTCACCAAACCTGCGGGTATTCCAGTGTGGTTGTGTAATATTCTTCGATCGATCGGGACTTAACAGTAGCCGATGGTCCAAAGTGTGCTTCCAGCCTACGTCTGACGTTGTCCAGGGACATTTTACTCCCTTTGTTATGCTCTAACCTTGGGTTGAGCGGGTTTTTCACGGAAATGTTAATTCGATCTTTGACGCGTTTCACTTTTATCTCAATTAAACCGCCGGCAGGCATTAACTGAATACCGTGATAGACGGCATTTTCGAGCACCGGTTGCAGGGACAAACATGGAATTTGGGCACCCGACCCGTAATCTCCCACCTCCCACTTGACCTTTAAACGATTGCCCAAACGCATTTGTTCAATCGACATGTAGCTATGACACAACGCCAGTTCTTCCCGGAGAGGAATAAGGGTATGAGTATCTGTGAGAGCTCGTCGAAATAACTCCGCCAGATCCTCGACTACGCGCTCGGCTTTTTCGACATCCGAGCCTATCAGGCTAGCAATCATATTCATGCTATTAAATAAGAAATGAGGCCGGATACGAGATTGCAACGCTTCAATACGCGATTCCAGCTCAGCTCGTTGTTGCACTCGTAATTGTTGTTGTATAAACAAATAACGCAACAAAATACCTGCGGGAATGGCCGTAATCAAAGTGGTTTCCACGGGCAAACTCATACGAAAAGAATGCCCAAAACCAAAGGACATCAACATCCATTCAGCGCTAACACCGACCACAAATGCGATAATCAAAACCACCACAAAAGTGATCAGCGCGCTATAGACATAAGACACTCCGACCAGCAGCTGGTTACACTTGCACAGCACCATCGCGCTGGCCAAAGAAATCCACATCGCCAACATTGAGATATTGCCAAGAGCAACCCAGTCAAAAGACGACAATCCACTTTTCGCCAACACCAGTAAAACCGAAAGCAATTCGGCAATAACCACAATTGCAAGCAAGCCTTCACCACGACACAAATCGGGTAAAAAATAATCTGCGTCATAAAGTGACACAGGTTTGGGAGGAGGAAACAGTTTTTCTTTCCAGCCCACGTCGCTAACCTCCAAGCTATCCACTTATAATCGTTTATAATACGGGGGTTTTAAGGCCATTTCTTCGTTACTGATCACAGTGCAGGACTATCATGAGTGATAATAAACCCATCAATAAATCCTGGGGCGGGCGCTTCAGCGAACCAACAGATAAGTTTGTTGCACGCTTTACAGCGTCCGTACAATTCGATCAACGCCTCTATCAACACGACATCGAAGGCTCTCTCGCCCACGCCAGTATGTTGGCCAAAATCGGGACATTGAGTGCAGAAGAATTAAGCGAAATCCAACGAGGCCTTGGGGAAATCAAGACAGAAATCGATGCGGGCAATTTCCAGTGGTCTATCGAGCTGGAAGATGTCCATATGAATATCGAGGCGGCACTGACCCGAAAAATCGGCCTCGCTGGAAAAAAATTACATACCGGTCGATCGCGTAACGATCAGGTAGCCACCGACATCAAACTCTGGCTGCGAGCAGAAATTGGCGAGATCCTGACCCAGATTACCCGCTTGCAGGAAGGACTCATTACCATTGCCAAACGTGAAGCTCACACCATTATGCCGGGCTTCACTCATTTACAAACGGCTCAACCGATAACCTTTGGTCATCACATGATGGCCTGGTTTGAAATGCTGGAACGGGATTATTCCCGTTTATGTGACTGCCGCTCCCGATTAAACCAATCGCCCCTGGGTGCGGCAGCCCTGGCGGGAACGACCTACCCAATAGACCGCGACTACACCTCAACGCTACTCGGCTTTGACCGCCCCACAGCGAATTCACTAGATTCCGTCAGCGACCGCGACTTTGCCATTGAGTTTTGTGCGGCTGCAAGCCTGATAATGATTCATCTATCGCGAGCATCTGAAGAGTTGGTGCTATGGACCTCAGCCCAATTCGGATTTATCGAACTCCCGGATCGTTTTTGCACGGGATCATCGATCATGCCACAGAAGAAAAACCCGGATGTCCCAGAACTGGTTCGCGGTAAAACCGGTCGGGTCAACGGTCATTTACTTGCCTTACTAACCCTGATGAAATCCCAGCCATTGGCCTACAATAAGGACAACCAGGAAGACAAAGAACCTCTTTTTGATACTGTGGATACACTTAAAGATTGCCTCAGAGCTTATGCGGACATGATCCCCGCCATCCAGGTTAATACAGAGGCGATGCGAAAGGCCGCAAGCTCCGGGTTTTCTACGGCCACTGACCTCGCCGACTACCTGGTTCGCAAGGGTATTCCATTTCGGGATTCTCACGAAATTGTTGGCTCAGCAGTCGGGCACTGCATCGATGCCAATAAAGATCTCAGTGATCTTACACTTGAGGAACTTCAGCAATTTTCAACAGAAATCGACAAGGATGTCTTTGCGGTACTAACACTGGAGGGTTCTGTTGCGGCACGTAATCATCCTGGCGGTACCGCACCCGAGCAAGTGTTAGCAGCGGTGGCCATGGCAAAGCAAAACCTGGGCAGCCGCGATAAGCAGTCGTTATAATACGGTACTCTTCCCTCAACACCGTAACTAATTTCATGGCTCGATTGAGTTCTTTCTTACTACCCGGCTTACTAGCGATCGCAGTCCTTAACGGTTGCGGCAATAAGGGAGCCCTGTATTTGCCCACCGCGCCCGTAGAACAGGTTTCCACATCCGAGCAGATTTTGGACGAAACCAATACACCGGCAAATCACCGCGAAGGCGAAAACACCACAGCAGCCCCTACAGCAGCCAGAGGGAATCCAAATGGAGTAATAACGGATGATGGGAATAACGTTAAAACCCCAACAAAAGAAGTTCCCCGTGACGAAGGGCAGCGACCCAACGATACTGTAATCGACGCCTCCGGGGTAAGCCCCGACGCAATACCATAATCGGAATACCGCTTTGTCTCTTTTAATCGACTCTCATTTAACTCGTCGGAACGGCGAGCTCTGTTGCGAAAACGTATCACTTTCCGCAATTGCCGAGAGCTATGGCACCCCCACCTACGTCTACAGTAAGGCTGCGCTCCTTCAGCATTTATGCGCCTACAAAGATGCATTAAGTGGCAGCGATCATTTGATTTGTTATGCCGTCAAAGCCAACTCCAATCTTGCCGTTCTGAATGTACTCGCGAGCCAGGGTACCGGCTTCGACATCGTCTCTGGCGGCGAGCTAACACGGGTGATCAGAGCTGGGGGCGATCCGCAGAAAACCGTTTTTTCCGGGGTTGGAAAAACTCGACAGGAAATGCTGCAAGCCCTTGAAGCAAACATTCTTTGCTTTAATGTCGAATCCCACAGCGAGTTAAAGCAACTCAACGAAGTAGCTGCTGAACTACAGGTTCAGGCTCCAATTTCATTGCGAGTAAACCCGGATGTGGATGCGGGCACGCATCCTTATATTGCTACTGGCCTCGCCAGTAATAAGTTTGGCATCCCTATTACTGAGGCCTTGGACACCTATCGGCGTGCCCAGCAACTTCCCAACATTAATATTACCGGAGTGGACTGTCATATCGGTTCCCAACTCACAGAACTCGCACCTTTTACAGCCGCACTAGAACGCGTATTGTTACTGCTTGATGAATTAAAAAATGAAGGAATCAGCCTCAATCATATCGACCTGGGGGGCGGGCTGGGTGTACGTTATAAAGACGAACGGCCACCCACCCCAGCTCAATATATTGCTGAGCTACGTAGCCACACAGATACCCTGGGTATCACATTAATACTCGAACCCGGTCGCTCGATTGCCGCCAATGCTGGCATTTTGCTAACCCAGGTGGAATACCTCAAAACCAATTACGATAAGCAATTCGCCATCGTCGATGCCGCCATGAATGATCTGTTAAGACCAGCGCTGTATCAGGCCTGGATGGAAATTGAAGCGGTAAAACCTTTGAACCCCAACAATACCAGACTTTACGACGTGGTTGGCCCAGTCTGCGAAACAGGAGATTTTCTTGGCAAAGAACGACAGTTATCTATTGAGCCAGGTGACCTCCTGTGTATCCACTCTGCTGGCGCCTACGGCTTCACCATGAGTTCTAACTACAACAGTCGTCCCAAAGCTGCAGAAGTCATGGTTGATGGCGAGCAATTTCACCTGGTGCGCCAGCGCGAAACTGTCGACGACCTGATGCGCGGTGAATGCCTGTTACCGGCCAGCGCGGGTGCACAAACTGGGAATCCTTCAAGCAACCACTAATATGCTACTCCGATTCACCAAAATGCACGGCCTCGGCAACGACTTTGTGGTGATTGATGCGATTACTCAGAATGTACGAATTAACTCAGCTTTGGCCCGATTTCTTGCCGACCGTCACTTTGGAGTTGGCTGCGATCAGGTTTTGGTGGTGGAACCATCGGATTCTCCAGAACTGGATTTCAAGTATCGTATTTTTAATGCCGATGGTAGCGAAGTAGCCCAATGCGGAAACGGCGCTCGCTGTTTTGCTAAATTTGTCCGTGATCAACAACTCACTAACAAACAGCTTATTCGCGTCCAGACGGCCTCGGGTGTACTGGAACTCAAAGTTAAGGACCAGCTAATTTCAGTCGCGATGGGTGTCCCCAGGTTACAGCCGCAAGAAGTCCCTTTTGTAACTACCGGAAACTCACAGGGACTTGATGAGACTTCTCATACTCTGAATATAAACAACATCGACTATTCAATGTCGGTCCTCTCAATGGGAAACCCCCACGCTGTTTTACTGGTCGACGATATCGCTAGTGCAGCTGTGAGCACGCTTGGCCCGGAAATTGGTGGGCATGCCCAATTCCCTGAAGGCGTTAATGTCGGCTTTATGGCCATTCGATCACCCAATGAAATTGATCTACGCGTATATGAAAGGGGGGTTGGCGAAACCCTCGCATGTGGCAGCGGTGCCTGTGCCGCCGTGGTAGCAGGTCAACTGCAAGACCTGCTAGAATCTCCCGTCAAAGTTAATTTAGGCGGCGGTCATCTCACCATCGAATGGGCTGGCCACAGCGAGCCGGTGATCATGACGGGTCCTGCAACTACGGTATTTCATGGGCGCATACGCTATGACGTTAAAAAGCTCAAATAGAATTAGCGTAATCAGCAACAGGTTAAGCGTTAAGGGTGCTCTTAATCAGGGGACCTATACCAGAACTTGGACTAGAACTTAAACCAGAATCCGGATCTCAAACAGCAGCGATACGAACATTTACCTCCTGGTGAGTCCAACTCATAGATCATCTCGATAATTATTGACAGGCCAGTATTCATGCCGGAATCAAAAAAAGAATCCCCCGACGAAGCGATCATCCTCAATTATCTAAGCGAACACCCAGACTTTTTCTTCCGGCGCCCTGATGCTCTGGAAATGCTGGAATTACCCCACGAAAGCGGTAAAGCTATCTCGCTAATCGAGCGCCAGGTAAGTGTGTTACGCGACCGTAATATGGAAATGCGACAGCGACTCGCCGCCCTGGTAGAAGCTGCCCACAGCAATGACAAACTATTCGAAAAAACAAAACAGCTGGTACTCTCTATTCTGGAAGCAAAAAACCTGGAGGAGGTAGTCGATGCCCTCTATAAGAGCCTGGATGACGACTATGGTGTCGAGTTTTACAACATCACCTTTCTTGGAAGTAACCCGGAATACCTGGTTGCCAATGCAAAAGTCGTAGGACTCGAAGAAGCCAACCTATCCATTGGCGCATTGCTACGTAACAACCGAGCAGTTTGTGGCGTACTGCGTCCAGAAGAAACCCAATTTTTGTTTGGTGATCGCGGCAGTGAAATTGGTTCGGTTGCAGCGGTACCGCTGAACCATGGGCAAACATTCGGAATTCTCGCCATTGGAAACTCCGATCCAAATCACTATCGCAGTAGCATGGGCACCCTGTTTCTCAGCTATATCGCCGAGGTATTAAACCGAGTATGTCCTTCGATGATGGAATAAGGATCGCTTTCTATGATGACAGTAGAATCGCTTTCTATGATGACAGTAGAATCCCTACCCATAACCTTATGTGCATAAAGCGAGGCTCCACTCAGTGAGCGGTGTTCCATCACCTGACCAGGTAGCTGCTTTTGAGCAATATTTAGCCAGCGAACGTCGCTACTCGCCAAATACACTAAGCAACTACCGTCGAGACATTGAAAAACTCCGCCACTGGAGTTCCAAACAGGATATCGTTGCGCTCCACCAGTTAAACAACCATCATATTCGTCAATGTCTGGCGCAACTGCATGCAAAGGGACTCAGTAGCGCTAGCCTGGCGCGCTGGCTGTCCTCACTCCGCACCCTGTTTAAATTTGCACTGCGTGAGCAATGGGTTCGCGT
>JAUUYV010000158.1 GCA_030590275.1 Porticoccaceae bacterium | reverse complement strand
TGCCCTTAATGGTTTCTGGCGGATTTCGCACTGTAAAAGGTATGGAGGAGGCTCTGGAAAGCGGTGTCACGGATTTGATTGGCCTGGGACGCCCTGTTTCTGCAGAGCCAGAATTACCCAATTTTATTCTTAGCGGGAAGGTTGAGCGGGCGGCCATTGCCGACAAGGATCTCACGCTAGGAAAGAAATGGCTCAGTCCGAAGAGTAATAATCGTCGTATTCGGGTATTGAATAGCTTTGCCGATGTAGGGTGGCATTGCACTCAAATTGATCGTCTGGGGAAGGGGATGGAGGTTGATTGGGAGCTGTCACCAGCCTCGGGGATGATGCAGTTTTTTGTTGGAGGTATCAGAAAGCAGATAAAGCGCCAGAATAAATAAGGACCTGGCCTGGTCCACATTAAACTGCTATCGGTAAACTAACATGAGACCTGTGTATTGTCCTTTGTCGATAAGCTCGGGTAAAATCTGGATATCTTGAACACAGTATTTATTCAATTATATGGCTGATGTAAGCTCCGTAATCGATAGCTATCTAAGTGCGCTTTGGCTTGAAAAAGGTCTAAGCAGCAATAGTTTGAGCGCCTATCGTCGAGACTTGTGTGCGTTTGAAGCGTGGTTGCTCGAGCAGGGGAAAGACTTGCTCTCGGCCGCCGCAGCCGCGGTGCAATCTTATTTGGCCCACCGCTACGAAACCAAAGCGAGCCCCCGTTCTGTTTCGCGAGCGCTTTCGTGCTTGCGTGGTTTTTATCGTCATCAAGTACGCGAGGGCAAACTAGAGGAAAACCCGGTGGCGACGGTGTCTAGCCCCAAATTGGGGCGTCCACTACCGAAAACCCTGACAGAAGCTGATGTAGCGAGCCTGCTTGAAGCCGCCGCAGATGACGATGCCCTCGCGGTACGCGACCGGACTATGCTGGAGCTGCTGTATGCGACGGGTTTGCGGGTTAGCGAATTGACTGGTTTGACCCTGAATCAGGTCAACTTACGCCAGGGAATAGTGCGGGTCATGGGTAAAGGTGGCAGGGAGCGGCTGGTACCTATGGGCGAAGAAGCTTTGGAGTGGTTACGACGATTTATTGATGGCGCTCGCAGTGATTTACTCGCTGGGCGGCAGAGTGATTCTTTGTTTCCTAGTACCCGTGGTAATGCCATGACTCGACAGACGTTTTGGCATCGCATCAAGCATTGGGCTAACGTTGCGGGGATAGAAAAGCCATTGTCGCCCCATACTTTGAGACACGCTTTCGCGACACACCTGCTTAATCGTGGTGCAGATCTCCGGGTTGTCCAGTTATTGTTGGGTCATAGAGACCTTTCTACGACCCAGATTTATACCCATATCGCGCAAAGCCGAATGAAAGAGTTGCATGCTGAGCATCATCCCCGTGGTTAACCCTACTTAAGTTAAGAATAAGACTAAAATTAAGAACAAGATAAGAACAGGAAGGCCTGGTTTTACGTGTTTTTCCCTAAGGAATGATTTTAGCTAGCCAGGGAACCCCAGTCTGCCGTTATAATCAAAGTTGTGTTCGTTCTTCAACTCCCGTGAATTGCACTCCAGGAAAATATCAGTGAAGTTATATCTTACGATAGTATCAATAAGCCTTTTTCTTATTCGCCCCAGCGTTATTGTTGCCTTCGGCGCTCTTCTTGGCCTTAGCCCTGGCACACAGGCGGGAGAACCCACTACTGGTCAACAAGCAGGGGTTGACCCGGCTGTGTCTGCAGCGATTGTAGCCAGGCTTCAGTCCGCACGGTCAGACCTGGTGTATACGAGTGTGCAGGAGAGTCCCATCCCCGGTATTTATGAAGTGACGGTGCAGAACGGGCCAATACTCTATGTCTTGAATGGCGGCGAATACTTCTTTGATGGCTCACTTTATCAGGTGCGTCCTGGAATGTTCGTTAACCTTCGTGAAATGGAGCTTGTAGAGGTGCGTCGAGAGCGTATGGCGACGGTAGCCAGTGAAAAAATGATTATTTTTGGGCCGGATGCAGAAACGAAAGGCGTGCTTAATGTATTTACTGACGTTGACTGTGGGTTTTGCCGCAAACTTCACCAGGACGTGCCAGCGTTGAATGCCGCAGGTATTGAAGTGCGTTATTTGGCTTTCCCTCGGGCGGGTATTGGTTCGCCATCCTACAATAAGATAGTTTCGGCATGGTGTGCGGAAGATAAGAAAGAAGCCCTGACCTTGCTTAAGAATGGTGCGCCGATTGAAGAAAATCTGTGCGAGGATAATCCGGTTGCAGAGCAATACTTGTTGGGCGCTGAGCTCGGTGTTAACGGTACCCCCGCAATTATCCTGAATGATGGAACTTTGATACCGGGTTATCGCTCGACTGCCGATTTCATTCGTATTCTTGGGCTTGATTGAGTCCCGCTTATGGGAGCACTCCCATTCGTTGACAGTACACCATGGCGCTATTAAGGTGGCCCCTTTTTTTAGCGGGGGTGGGCCATGCCGGTAAAGGTTGGTATTTGCGGACTGGGTACGGTTGGTGGTGGGACCGTAGACTTATTACGCCGTAACTCCTCGGTGTTGGCTGCTCGCACCGGTACCGAAATCGAAGTCGTTCAAATCGGCGCTCGCCGAGACAACCCCAATTGTAATGCCGGTGACATTCCTGTTACGAGGGATGTTTTTGCCGTGGCCGAAAACCCCGATGTTGATATTGTCGTCGAGTTGATTGGCGGCTCTGATACCGCGCGAGAGTTGGTGCTCAGGGCCATCGCCAATGGTAAGCACGTGGTGACTGCCAATAAAGCCCTGATAGCCGAACATGGTAACGAAATTTTTGCCGCCGCCCATGACCAGGGTGTCGTGGTTGCTTTTGAAGCTGCGGTAGCCGGTGGTATTCCTATTATCAAGTTGCTACGGGATGGCCTTGCGGCTAATCGTATAGAGTGGGTGGCGGGTATTATTAACGGTACCGGTAATTTTATTCTTACTGAAATGCGCGATAAGGGACGAGAGTTCTCCGATGTATTGGCAGAAGCGCAGGCACTAGGTTATGCCGAGGCCGATCCTGCCTTTGATGTTGAAGGCATCGATGCGGCTCATAAACTGGTTATTCTTGCGGCGCTGGCGTTTGGTATGCCGTTACGCTTTGATGCGGTTTACACCGAGGGTATCGGCGAGATTCAGCCCGAAGATGTGAGCTATGCCGAAGAGCTGGGTTATCGCATCAAACATTTGGGTATAGCCCGTTATCGCGATAACGGGGTTGAGTTGCGGGTTCACCCTACCCTGGTTCCAGAACAATGTCTGATTGCTCAGGTGAGTGGTGTTATGAACGCCGTGATGGTTAAGGGCGATGCCGTTGGCCCCACCTTGTACTACGGGGCCGGTGCAGGTGCGGAGCCAACCGCTTCAGCAGTGGTGGCCGATATTGTTGATATCGCACGGGGATGTATGGCAACAGGGGTCGGCTTATCGCCCCTGGGGGTTAGCCTCGATGCCTTAGTTGACCCAGGAGTGCTTCCGATTGCCGATACGGTGAGCTCGCATTATTTGCGGGTCTCTGCCCTGGACAAACCCGGAGTCTTATCACAATTGGCCCAGATTATGAGTAGCCGGGGCATTAGTATTGAGGCCATTATTCAGAAGGAGCCGCGGGAGGGCGAGGACCGGGCAACATTAATTTTGCTGACTAACGAGACTTTGGAGAGCAACTTGCGCGCGGCGATCGTAGAGATAGAAGCACTGGATTCTGTGGCAGATTCAGTTGTGCACATTCGTAAGGATAGTCTGAATGGACAATAATTTACTTCCTGCAGTGATTGGCCTGGCTGTCGTGGAAAGGGTAGCGGCTCCGTTTATATGTCTCTTATCGGTACAGACCAATACCGGTACAGGCCAATGAGATACATTAGCACCCGTGGTGGAGTTTCGCCGCAGAACTTTGATGATGTGGTACTTACTGGGTTAGCACCCGACGGGGGCTTGTTTGTGCCGGAAACCATCCCCGAGTTTAGTGCTGAGGAAATAGCATCGTGGGTGGGACTTAGCTATGGCGAATTAGCTTACCAGGTGATGTCGCCCTTTGTCGGTGACGCTGTGCCCGAGGTGGAACTCAAGCGCATCATTGATGCCTCGTACAACACGGATATTTTCCGGCATCGCGCAATTGCACCCCTGGTGCAGAGTGGCCATAACGAATGGGTTCTCGAGCTGTTTCATGGTCCGACCCTGGCCTTTAAAGATTTTGCCTTACAGTTTTTAGGGCACTTGCTCGATTACATCCTCGAACAGCGCCGTCAAAAAGTGGTGATTATGGGAGCTACTTCCGGTGATACCGGCTCTGCTGCCATTGAGGGTTGCCGCCACTGTCGCAATGTGGACATCTTTATCTTGCACCCTTATCAGCGGGTTTCGGAGGTGCAACGTCGACAGATGACCACTGTGCTTGCCGACAACATCCACAATATCGCTCTCGAAGGTAACTTTGACGATTGTCAGCGTCTGGTAAAGGCAAGCTTCGGCGATCAGTCTTTTTTGCCGGATGATCGCCAACTGGTGGCGGTGAATTCAATCAACTGGGCGCGTATCATGGCCCAGATCGTTTATTACTTCTGGGCAGCTTTGTCGGTCGGAGGTCCTCACCGATCGGTTTCCTTTTCCGTTCCCACCGGTAATTTTGGTGATATTTTTGCAGGCTATCTGGCTCATAAAATGGGTTTGCCGGTTGGACAGTTAGTGATTGCAACCAATGCTAACGATATTTTACATCGCATTATTAGTGCCAATGATTGCAGCCAGAAAGTACTGCAACACACACTATCACCCAGTATGGATATTATGGTATCCAGCAACTTTGAGCGTCTGTTGTTTGACCTTTACGGTAGAGATGGTGAGGCCCTAAGTCGCTTAATGGTTTCGCTTGATAAGGGTGAGAACGTCAGTCTGGATTCCAGGGCTTTGGCGCAGGCTAAACAACTTTTTTCCAGCCATCGTCTGGATGACGCAGGTACTATAGAAACTATTCGCGGCGAATATGAGGGTAGCGATTATTTACTCGATCCCCATAGCGCCATCGGTGTGGCTGCTGGTCGTCATTGTCGCAGTAACAGGGATACTCCAATGATAACTATGGCTACCGCTCATCCAGCCAAATTTCCCGAAGCAGTTATTAAAGCGGGTTATCCTCATAATCCACCATTACCCCATCACATGGCGGATTTATTTGACCGCGAGGAGCGGATGCAGGTACTGGCTAATGACATGGATGCGGTTCATCAGTTTATGGCCAATAACCTGAGCGCTTAGTAACAAGCAGAACCGTTCTAGAAAAATAATACAGCTTATGTTTTGTGTAGGGTGACTATGTTTTTCCGCTTATGCACATCGCGCATAAGCGGCTTCTGCAACAAGACTCCGCTGCAGAATTTTGTACGATAG
>JAUUYV010000086.1 GCA_030590275.1 Porticoccaceae bacterium | reverse complement strand
GTTAGGTGTGGAGCCTGCGGCGAAAAACCGTCAACTGGCAGTAAGTGGCCGGCGTGGTTCGGGGGATTCCACATGATGGTCGCAGAGCGGGAAAGTATTGGCATAACTGTAGCTAAGTTGCTGCCAGAGGGCGTTCAGCTGTCCGGTGGTAGCGCAAAAGTTTTAGTCGAAGGTATCACCCTCGACAGTCGAGATGTTCAAGTTGGCGATTTGTTTCTGGCCTTTCCTGGCGAAAGCCATGATGGACGAGACTTTATCGCCCAGGCCCTGGAGGCAGGTGCTGTTTCTGTCCTGGTAGAGGCAAAAGGTTTTACTGCTCAGCCTGGGAATGATACGCGGATAATTCCGGTCCTGGGTCTTGCGTATCAAGCCAGCGCAATAGCGGGGCGGTTTTACGATCTTCCCAGTGAGTCTATGGTTATTACTGGTGTCACGGGAACCAATGCGAAAACTACCTGTACTCACCTTTTGGCACAACTTTTTGCTCTGCTCGGAGAGAAGGCTGGTGTGGTCGGTACTCTGGGCGCAGGTATGCTTGGTCCTGAGTCGGTGCAGGCTGACCTTTGCAGGCTGACTGAAACCGGTATGACTACCCCCGATGCAGTACGGTGCCAGCAACTGTTGGCAGAGCTGCGAGATGAGGGTGTTCGTTACGTCGCGATGGAAGTGTCTTCCCATAGTCTTGTTCAAGACCGTGTTGCTGGGGTTCACTTTGATACCGCGGTGTTCACCAATTTGAGTCGCGATCATCTTGATTATCACGGTGATATGACTCGGTATCTGGACGCTAAAGCGAGCTTGTTTCGCTTGCCGGGTTTGAAGCGCGCGGTCATTAACGTGAGCGATCCTGTTGGCCGAGAATTGCTGGCCTTGTTGCCATCTAAGGTGGAGTGCTATCGCTTTGGCATTACGGGTTGTGACAGGCCGCTCGATGCTGAGGTGATTGCTGACAACTGTCGTTTTTCCCGAACCGGAATGACGGCAGACATACTGAGTCCCTGGGGTAAAGGAGAGTTAATTAGTACTTTGTTGGGCGAGTTTAATCTTAGTAATTTGTTGGCAGTTATTACCAGCGCCTGTGCTCAGGGTCAGGATTTTCAGCAGGTGTTGTCGTTGATTCCCCAGTTAACCGCAGTGCCAGGGCGTATGCAGACCGTCGGCGATGAATCAGGGCCCCAGGTGGTGGTCGATTACGCCCATACGCCGGATGCTTTGTTACAGGTGCTCGATACACTGCGAGCACAGAGCGCAGGGAAACTCTGGTGTGTGTTTGGTTGTGGCGGTGATCGTGATCGCGGCAAACGCAGTCAAATGGGGGAGGTCGCTAGTTTGCGTGCCGATCGAGTTATCGTCACCAGTGACAATCCCAGGAGCGAATCTCCAGAAGCCATTATAAAAGATATTTTGCAGGGGGTTTCCGATGCCACTTTGGTAGAACCCGATCGGCGGGCTGCCATTCGCGAGGCAATTATCCGGGCTGATAGCTCCGATACGGTGCTGATTGCCGGTAAGGGCCATGAGAGTAATCAGGAAATTGCCGGAGTGCATTGGCCTTTTGATGATGTTGCCGAAGCGACACTGGCATTGAATAAACGTCTCTCGCCGCAAGCGGAGGGAGGGCTATGACAGTGCGATCTATGACTCTTTCTGAGGCTGCTCTCACCTATGGTGGCACGCTGATGTACCCCGATTGCGGTTTTGAAAAGGTATCCACTGATACGCGGCAATTGCGCAGTGGTGAGCTATTTGTCGCCTTGAGGGGTGAGCATTTTGATGCACACCAGTTTCTAGAAGGGGCTTCGCGGCAGGCCTGCGGAATGGTGGTAGAGCGTGCCGACAAGCAGCTGCGTTTGCCTCAGTGGGTAGTGCCCGATACGACCCAGGCCCTGGGTCAGCTTGCGGTGTTGGCGCGGGAGCAGTTTTCTGGCCCGCTGATCGCAGTGACCGGTAGTAGTGGCAAAACTACGGTCAAGGAAATGATCGCAGCCATTTTGCGAGTAGCAGGCCCGGTGCTGGCGACTCGCGGTAATCTGAATAATCACATCGGCGTACCCTTGACCCTGCTAGGCCTGAAGTCAGATCATCAAAAGGTGGTTGTTGAGATGGGGGCTAGCGCCGGTGGCGAAATTGCGTATTTATGTCGTATCGCACGTCCCACGGTGAGTGTGGTGACCAACGTGCTGCCCGCCCATGTAGAAGGCTTTGGTTCGCTAGCAGGTGTGGCGGCAGCCAAGGGAGAGATTTACTCCGATCTTGGCGTGGGTGGTGTTGCTATTCTCAACCTTGACGAGCCCTGGTTAGATCAGTGGCGAGCGCAGCTTTCCTGTTTAAACAGTATTACTTTTAGTGCTACTCGATCAGATGCCGATTACACCGTTAGCGATGTGATGGTGAATAGCGAGGGTCGACCGAGTTTTACACTGGAGTGCCCCCTCGGTAGTGCAGGTGTGCAATTACAAATGCCCGGTCGGCACAACGTAGCTAATGCGCTTGCCGCAGCGGCGTGTGCAGTGAGTGTTGGAGCTACTTTAGAGCAGGTGGTCTACGGTCTACAGGCTGTGTCAGCTGTGGACGGCCGCATGCAAGTTCGAAGTGGGCCAGGCGGTAGTCGGATTATCGACGATAGTTATAACGCTAATCCCGGTTCAGTGAAGGCGGCTATCGACACCCTCGTAGATTTTTCGGGTCAGCGATTGCTGGTGCTAGGCGATATGGCTGAGCTGGGTGTGGATACAGAGGCGTTACACCGGGAAGTGGGTCGTTACGCCGCCGATCAGGGTGTAGAGCGGTTTTTCAGCTGTGGGCCTCTGAGTGCTTTGGCGGCGGCGGAATTTGAATTGACCCGCGGCGCAGATAAAGTCGAGATGATCGACGATAAGATTGTCCTGGCAGAAGCCCTGGCCGGAATACTGGATGCGGACACTACGGTACTGATTAAAGGTTCACGCAGTGCCGGTATGGAAGATGTGGTTTTACGTCTGGCGGGAGAAGTCTGATGTTGCTTTTGTTGACTGACTACCTCACCCAGTACATCAGTGGATTTAGTGTGTTTCGTTACATCACCCTGCGCGCCATTATGGGAGTGATGACGTCTTTGGGTATTTCCCTGTTATTGGGCCCAGTGGTTATCCGCAGGCTCAATGCCTTGCAGATCGGCCAGACAGTGCGGGACGATGGTCCGAGCTCCCATCTGAGTAAAGCGGGTACGCCAACCATGGGTGGCGCACTGATATTGCTGTCGATATTTGTGAGTTCACTATTATGGTCCGACTTAACGAATCGCTATGTATGGGTAGTGCTTGCGGTGACCTTTGCCTTTGGTGCCATCGGTTGGGTAGATGACTATCGCAAAATAGTGGAGCGGGATTCTCGGGGTTTGCCTGCACGTTGGAAGTATCTGTGGCAATCGGTAGCTGGGTTGGGGGCTGCCATCGTGCTTTATATGACGGTCGAATCGCCCGCTGAGACCGAACTGATTTTACCTTTCTTTAAAAACTTTGCCTGGCAGATGGGTTTGTTGTATGTGGCATTAACGTACTTTGTGATCGTCGGTACCAGTAATGCGGTCAATCTCACCGATGGTTTGGATGGTTTGGCCATTATGCCGACGGTGCTGGTTGGGGGAGCGCTAGGGGTATTTGCATATGTCGCCGGTCATGCCGAGTTCGCCCGTTATTTGCATATACCATTTATTGCTGGAGCTGGGGAATTAGTGGTGTTCTGTGCGGCTTTGGGCGGAGCGGGTCTGGGTTTTCTCTGGTTTAACGCCTATCCGGCACAAATTTTTATGGGCGATGTGGGTGCCCTGGCTCTGGGTGCAGCCCTGGGTGTTATTGCGGTGATCGTCCGGCAGGAAATTGTGCTTTTTATTATGGGTGGAATTTTTGTGCTGGAAACGGTTTCGGTAATTCTGCAGGTAGGCTCCTACAAGCTTACCGGCAAACGAATTTTCCGCATGGCACCTATTCATCATCATTTTGAATTGAAAGGCTGGCCAGAGCCGCGGGTCATTGTGCGCTTCTGGATTATTACGGTAATGCTCGTGTTGTTGGGTTTGGCAACGCTGAAGTTGCGTTGATGGAATCATGACTAAAACGGCTGTGAGACAAATAGTGACCCAGGTTATAGCAAGTAACAAATCTACGGTGGTGGTCGGTCTCGGCCTCACTGGGTTTGCGCTTGCTCGTTATCTCACTCGCCAGGGAGAAAGGTTTACCGTCGTGGATACTCGGACTCGACCGCCAGGTTTGGCCGCCTTCCAGCAACAATTTCCTGAGGTGCCCGTCTATACCGGCGCAAAGAGCTGGGGTGTATTAAGCGGTGCGGGGCGAATTATCGTCAGTCCAGGGGTGCCACTGGCAGAGTTTGAACGAAATCAAATATCCTCCAGCGAAACTGAAATTATTGGCGATATCGAATTGTTTGCTCGGGCGGCGAGCGCGCCGATCATTGCAATTACAGGATCGAATGGAAAAAGTACGGTGACTACCCTGCTTGCAGAAATGGCAGCAGCAGCAGGTATAGAAGCAGCGGCTGGGGGTAATTTGGGGACCCCGGCCCTTGATCTGCTCTCTGATGATGTTGATTTATATATATTGGAGCTATCCAGTTTTCAGTTGGAAACTACCTTTTCTCTAAAGCCAAAAGTGGCGACGGTCTTAAATGTTAGCCCTGATCACATGGATCGTTATGCCGACCTGCCTGCTTATCGTCGAGCTAAACATCGGGTGTTTCGCGCTGTGCAACAGGTAGTAGTGAACCGGGATGACAAGCTATCGGAACCACTTTTGCCGGAGAGCGTTAAACGCTGGAGCTTTGGTTTCGGGAAACCAGATTTCGCCGGATTTGGCCTAAGTTCTGATCCTGATATCACTGGTGACAGTGGCGATCAGCCCTGGTTGATTTTTGAGTTTTCAGCGTTGATGCCGGTAGCCGAGCTGGGGCTTAAGGGCCAGCATAATACTGCTAATGCGCTGGCGGCATTGGCGCTGGGTACCGCAGTTGGCTTGCCTATGGAGGCGATGTTAAGTGCGCTGAGGTCCTTCACGGGTTTACCCCACCGTTGTCAAACAGTGGCAGATATAGAGGGTGTGGCGTGGATCAATGATTCCAAGGCCACCAACGTGGGTGCCGCGATGGCGGCTATCGAGAGTTGCGGGGAGCAAGCTTCGGGACTGGTGTTAATTGCTGGTGGTCAGGCTAAGGGGCAGGATTTTAAGGATTTTTCCAGACAGCTGAGAAGAAAAGTAAAACACCTGGTTCTCATTGGTGAAGACGCGGCTTTGATTGAGCGGGAGGTCTTGAAAGAAGCTAGTAAAGACCGTTCTGAGCTGCAGATTACACGAGCTGGCTCCATGGTCGCAGCGGTAAGCCTGGCCCAGGCTTTGGTCGAAGCGGGAGATTGTGTGTTGTTATCCCCGGCCTGTGCCAGTTTCGATATGTTTAGTGGTTACGAAGAGCGTGGAGAGTGTTTTACCCGTGCGGTGGGGGAACTGTCGTGAAGACTTTGGAGGCCTTACTCAAGCCATCGTTTCAGTTGGGGTCGTTGTTGCCCGAGGGTATCGATAAGCCCTTGCTGCTAGTTGTATTGGTGCTGGTGTCGCTCGGCCTGGTGATGGTGGCATCCTCATCGATTACCTATGCGGCCCAGCAGGGTGACAGTCTATTTTTCCTGAAACGGCACCTGTTTTATCTGGTGCTGAGTGCTGTGACTGGTCTGGTGGTGCTCAATGTTCCGATGGAATTCTGGTACCGCCACAGCGGATGGATATTGGTGGGTTCAGTGCTGTTGCTGGTGTTGGTGTTGATTCCGGGTGTTGGTCGCGAAGTCAATGGTAGTCGCCGCTGGTTGCCTTTGGGGCCACTCACTTTCCAGGTTTCGGAAGTGGTGAAGCTTGCCATGGTCCTGTTTACCGCGGCCTACCTACAGCGGCGACAATTGCAATTGAAAGAACGGTGGCAAGATTTCGTCAAGCTATTAGTTGTGCTTAGTGTGCCGGTGTTGTTGCTGTTAATACAGCCTGATTTTGGTTCGTCGGTGGTCATAATCGGAACGGTTTTGACCATGTTGTTTTTGGCTGGTGTTCGCCTGGGACCAGTCTTGTTGCTGGTCTTAACGGGGGTAACTGGTTTAGCGTTGGTAGCAGTGGCTGATCGCGAGCGCGTAGAGCGTTTAGTGACTTATCTCGACCCCTGGGCCGACCGATACGGGGGTGGATATCAGTTGACCCAGTCGCTTATCGCGTTTGGCCGTGGCGAGTGGTTTGGGGTTGGCCTGGGTAATAGTCTACAGAAATTATTCTATTTGCCCGAAGCACATACCGATTTTGTGTTTGCTATTTTTGCTGAAGAATTCGGCTGGATTGGTGTGGTGTTGGTCGTCAGTATTTTCGTGATTTTAGTTGCCCGTATTTTTGGTAACGGACGTAAGGCGGCTCGGCGGCAGGATTGGTTTGGAACCCATTTGACCTTTGGTATCGGTATTTTGATTGCGGCGCAGGCCTTTATCAATATTGGTGTAACTTCTGGTTTTTTACCTACCAAGGGTTTGACTCTGCCATTTATGAGCTATGGAGGCAGTAGTTTGCTGGTGTGTAGTGTGATGTTGGCGATAGTGCTACGTGTTGGTGCGGAAATGGAGCAGATGGCCCGTGTGGCCCAGCAGGTGAAGCGTGAACGGCTGGGAGCGTAAACGGGTGTTGATTATGGCGGGCGGAACCGGTGGACACGTGTTCCCGGCGCTAGCAGTGGCCGAAGTATTGCGTGCCAACAACTGCGACGTGAGCTGGTTAGGTACTCGGAAAGGTATAGAGTCAGAGCAGGTGCCCGCTAACGGTTTCCCAATTACCTATATTGGAGTAGAGGGTTTGCGTGGCAAGGGGCTGTGGTCAAAAATTCGTGGATCGGTTCATTTGGTGTTGGCCATCGGACAGGCTTTACGTGCAGTCTATTCGTTAAAACCGGATGTGGTTCTTGGTCTTGGAGGCTTTGCCTCCGGCCCAGGAGGTGTAGCCGCTCGTTTGCTGGGCAAGCCCCTGGTTATCCACGAACAAAATGCGGTAGCGGGTACCACGAATCGGCTTTTGAGCAAAATTTCGACGGTAGTGTTGACAGCATTTCCCGGTGTCCTGCCTCGATCCCGACATTGCGGAAACCCGGTGCGGGCGGAAATTGTTGAGT
>JAUUYV010000134.1 GCA_030590275.1 Porticoccaceae bacterium | reverse complement strand
AGGCTTATCTCGAAGTAGAGTTACAGTATGTTACTGGCTAACAGCACTTATGTAAAAGATCTCTGTTTGCCTCTGGCCTTATATTACGGTCTAAGTTCTGCTCGCTTGTTAAGGCCATGTTTCTAGAGTGTTTAGGTAGGCGGCAGTTGCTTAAGGTCTTTCACGGCGTCGTCTGGGGGCTGTTTTGGCATGATTGCCCGTATATTGGAGAAGATTATGATGGTAGAGCAGTTAGGGCACAGTCACGGTAGGTTCTCGGGTTGATCGATGTTTATAAATGAGTTAATTAACCTGGTGAAGGCCGATAAGACAAGGGCTACTTATGAAAAATAATACAATAAAAGAGGTAGGTGTTGCCTATCACTATGTCGCTCACTATAGAAAGGCAGTTTTCAATCTCCTGTGTCAGGATCGTGGTAATAATTTGCGTTATAGCATTCTGGCAGATGAGAATTCTAATATTCCCTCTATAAAAGTGCTTACTAGTGATCCCGAATCTTCCGGCGAAGACCTTGCGCGTCGTTGGATCACTCTCGATAACCTGTGGTTAAGTAATAACATACTTTGGCAACGCGGAATTATTTCTGTCGCTATGGGCAGTCGCTTTGATGTTTTGATATTGCTCGGAAATATCTATTTTTTATCCACATGGGTCGCCGTAGTGTTAGCAAGACTGCGAGGAAAAAAGGTCTATTTTTGGACCCATGGTTTTCGAGATGAAGAAAAAGGGGTTAAAGGTAAATTGAGGCTGTTTTTTTATCGACTGGCTGATGGTCTTTTACTCTATGGCAATTATGCGAGGGATATCTTGATTAAGAAGGGTTATCCTGATGAGAGAATACACGTTATCTATAATTCGCTGGATTATAGTGATCAAACGACACGTTTGAGAAATGTTAGCAATGAAGACAAAACGGAAAAAAGGCAAGAGCTAGGTCTTGGGATAGGCGACAAAGTTATTATCGCTAGTGGTCGTATAACCAGGGAAAAGCGCTTTGATTTGTTAATTGATGCAATTGCTCAGCTTAATGCAGGGCACAAAGATATTTACAAGCTTATTGTTATTGGCGATGGCTCTGAACTGGAAGCGGTGCAGCAACGAGCGGTTCAACTGTCTGTTGCTGAGAATATTGTTTTTTACGGTGCCTGTTACGATGAGAGTGAGCTAGCTGTTCTGATATCGATGTCTGATGTGTTTGTAGTTCCAGGTGATATTGGTTTGTCAGGGATACATTCTCTGACTTACGGTACGCCCGTTATTACGCACAATGATT
This sequence comes from Porticoccaceae bacterium, assembly GCA_030590275.1. Next base: position 4,562 of record JAUUYV010000134.1, on the reverse strand, counting down.
TCGCTACCCATAAACCAGAGTTTGAAGCTATTGTTGACGGAGTCAACGGGGCTTTTTATGAGAAAGGAAATGTGGCAGATATGGTGAATAAAATTCAATATTGGGTTTGCCAGGATAGATCAAAAACCTTCGATGCCTGTAGGTCAATAATCCAGGAAAAATACACTCCGGCTAATCAAGTTAGTGTAATTGACCGTGCAGTAATGGACGGTTTATAAGATGCTGTCAGCGATTAAAAAAATAAGGAGGAGTATTTTAGGTCGTTACCGTCTTTTTTCCCTGAAATTGTCCAATTGGGGTATTTCAGCGGGCAGCGGTTTTTTTTGCGCAGATGGGTGTCGAGCTTCAAGAGGTCGTAGTATTCAGATTGGTACAAACTTTTATATGGGCTTTGGCTGCCATTTGGGGGCGAATATGATAGTAGGGGATAATGTAATGTTCGCATCAGAGGTTGCGGTTGTTGGCGGTGACCATAAAATTGATTATGTGATCGGGCCGATTCGAGATTCCGGAAGAGACATATTTAAAACTGCGGTATTTGGCGATGGCTGCTGGGTTGGTCACAGGGCTATAATTATGCATGGTGTTACAGTCGGGCCGGGAGCAGTGGTCGCTGCCGGTTCGATCGTGACAAAAGATGTAGAAGAAAATGCTATTGTCGCAGGTAATCCGGCAAGGTTTATTCGATATAGAAAATCGTAATATGGTAACTATAAATCAATGAAACAAGTACTCCAGGATCTAAAAACCGGCGCAACTATCCTTGAAGATGTTCCTTGTCCTTCTCCAGGTCGTGAAGCGTTATTGATCCAGACCTCCAGGACTTTAGTTTCTGCTGGAACCGAACGCATGTTGGTGGATTTCGGTAGAGGCAACCTAATTCAAAAAGCTCGGCAGCAACCTGAAAAAGTCAGGCAGGTGCTTGAGAAGGTGAAAACCGACGGCCTTATGCCGACAATAGATGCAGTGAGAAATAAGCTGGAGACGCCTATACCCCTTGGTTATTGTAATGTTGGCCGGATACTGGAAAGCCGGGCGGCGGGTTTTTCGGTTGGCGAACGAGTTATTTCCAATGGCAAGCACGCAGAGGTCGTTTCTGTACCCAAAAATCTTTGCGCAAAGATTCCAGACTCTGTTGATGATGAGTCGGCTGTATTTACTGTAATAGGTGCCATCGCTCTACAGGGTATTCGTTTAATAAAGCCTACCCTGGGTGAAACCGTAATAGTTACGGGTTTGGGGCTGATTGGTCTGGTCGCGGTGCAGTTGCTGCGTGCTCATGGCTGTCGCGTGCTGGGTATTGATTTTGATCCAGTTAAATTAGCGCTAGCTGAGCAGTTTGGTGCCGAGGTGGTCAACCTGTCCGAGGGCCAGGATCCTGTTATGGTTGCGGATAAATATTCCCGAGGTCGTGGTGTCGATGCTGTTTTAATTACTGCCTCAACTAGTAGTAATGAGCCTATTCATCAAGCTACTACCATGTGTCGGAAGCGTGGACGTATCGTGCTAGTGGGTGTCGTGGGCATGGAAATGTCCCGTGCTGATTTTTACGAAAAGGAGTTATCTTTTCAGGTGTCCTGTTCCTACGGACCAGGTCGTTATGATGAAAACTACGAAGAACGGGGTCAGGACTATCCCGTAGCGTTTGTGCGTTGGACCGAGCAGCGTAATTTTGAAGCAATTCTCGATATGATGGCCGATGGTCGAATCGATATGAAGCCGCTGATTAGCCATCGTTATAAATTGGCAGATGTACCTGAAGCCTATGAGGTAGTGAGCAGCGGTAATCCCCTGGGAGTGATGCTGGAATATCCGGTGCAGGCCGCTGATGTCGCTACCCAGCAAGTTTTGATACTTAATGCTGTACCTACCGTAAGCCCGGAAAAAGTGGTGATTGGTTTTATTGGAGCGGGGAACTATGCCTCCGGTGTTTTGGTGCCAGCATTTAAAGCTACCGGAGCGCGTCTAAAATCCATTGCTTCGGCGACCGGTGTTAGCAGTGTCCACGTGGGAAAAAAACATGGTGTTGAAGAGGCTACCACCGATACCAATGCTTTGCTTGCTGATTCCGCTATAAACGTATTGGTTGTTACGACGCGCCATAATAGTCACGCTAAATGGGTGCGTGCGGGGCTTGAGCAGGGCAAGCATGTTTTTGTAGAAAAGCCTTTAACTTTGACACGTTCAGAGCTTAGTGATTTGGTGGAATACTATGACGGTCTAAATACGAAACCGATATTGATGGTTGGTTTTAATCGTCGGTATTCCCCCCAGGTTCAAAAAATCAAGTTATTACTTGCTAGTAAGACTCAGCCTAAAAACCTGATTATGACGGTCAATGCTGGTGAGATTCCTAGCGATCACTGGGCTCAGGATATGAGTGTAGGTGGTGGTCGTATCATCGGCGAGGGATGTCACTTTATAGACTTGCTACGCTATTTGGCTGATTCTCCTATTGAAAGTGTAGCGGCTGTGGCTATGGACTCAGCCTGTAAAGATTCAGTAATGATTCAATTGGGCTTTAAGGACGGCTCTATCGGGTCAATCAATTATCTGGCTAATGGCAGTAAAGTTTTTCCTAAAGAGCGTCTGGAGATTTTTTGTGGTGGTGGTATTTTACAGCTAGATAATTTTCGTTCGCTGAAGGGCTTTGGTTGGCAAGGTTTTAGATCCGAGCGTTTGTGGCGACAGGATAAAGGCCAAAAACAATGTACGCAGGCCTTTGTGGCGGCTATTACTAGTGGGGACCCAGGTGACTTGATTTCATTCGACGAGCTGGTAGAAGTTGCCAATGCCTGTTTTGACGTGGTAGAGCAAATAGCTTGATGTCTACATGTTGTGGATCAGTTGAGACCTTTTCGCTTTTAATTAAACGTGCGTAAAGGTTTGACACCGTCTGCAAAGAGGATGTGCATGTCGTGAATGCTTTAGGATGACGCTGTGATAGAAAAGGTGATACGACTATTTAATACCTTGCGTTATCTTCGTTTAAGCCAGCTATTTTTTCTCGTTGTACGGCGTGGGTTTCCTCCAGTTAAGGTTTTCGTTAACGAGTATCCAGAGATTAACCATAATCTGGTTTTAGATTTACCTTTGCCGGTAACCGGAATATTGGATGGAGGGAGAGAGTTTAGGTTCTTGAATATCACCAGAATGTTGACGTCTGTGGAGGGTTTTGACTGGTGTCCCGATGATGTCCCACGTCTTTGGCGCTATAACCTACATTATTTTGATTACCTTCGTGAAACTGATCGTAGTGATGACGAAAAGCGGTGGCTGCTGGAAAGCTGGGTAGCTAGCAACCCGCAAGGTAGTCAACCAGGTTGGGAGCCCTTTACCGTTAGTCTGCGTATAGTAAACTGGATATTTTATTTACAGGGCAGTCCGTCCGCTCAAACTCCAGTCATTCTACACAGTCTCTATATGCAAGCGCTCTGGTTAGAAAAAAATGATGAGCGCCATATTTTGGCGAACCATTATTTTGAAAACCTCAAAGCCCTCATTTTTGCGGGTGCTTTTTTTGCGAGTACAGATACCTGCCGTTGGTCAAAGAGGGGTATTGATGGTTTGAGCCAGGAAGTAAGGGAGCAAACGCTAGCGGATGGTGGCCATTATGAACGAACGCCTCAGTACCATGGGCTAATGCTTGAAAACTATCTTGATATCTATAACCTGGCCAGTAATAACCCCGATATGTTTGACGAGGAGTTTATATCCTTGTTTGGCGGCCACTGTGTTGCGGGCTTACGTTTCTATCAGTCGATTATTTTTCCAGACGACAAACCCCCATTGCTGAACGACACAGCTTTCGATATTGGGCCAGACTTATCGGAGATGGATGAATATTGGCAAAGACTTTGCAGGCAATCCAGCTGTCTCCCGGACAAGCAGGAAGCAATCATTAGATTACCCAATACGGGTTTATTTGGCTATCGTTCGAATACCGATATGTTTATTATCGATGCCGGTGATATTGGCCCCGCTTACCAGCCAGGGCATACACATTGCGATATGCTCAGTTACGAATTAATGTTGGGAGGTCAACGGATTATCGTTGATAGCGGAGTCAGCGAATATGAACCGGGTGCGATGCGCCAGTATGTTCGCAGTACGCGTGCACATAATACAGTGTCTGTTGACGGCGTGGAGCAATCAGAGGTTTGGGGTCAGTTTCGCGTGGCGCGCCGGGCAAAGGTTCTTGAAGGCCGCATTCGTCAACAGGATAACAAGGTAGTATTTCAGGGCGCTTATTGTGGATTTCATGAACTGGGTGGGCGTATTGAACATAAGCGAGAGGTTAAACTTGAACTTTCTTCAGCCGGTAATATTGACATGATGACCGTGACGGACCAGGTTGTGGGCAAGGGTCTCCATGAGCTCGAAAGTTTTATTCATCTACATCCCGATGCGCTTATCACTGAGCGTGATCAGGCTGGTTTGAAGCTAGAGTTTCCTGGGGGACATGCATATGTAATTAGTTTTGCCACGGACGCGAGCTACGTGCTCGAAAACAGTTATTATTGTCCTGAGTTTGGTATGAAACTTCGAAATACCTGTGTTGT